>DASWBC010000474.1:0-3600 GCA_036390815.1 Gemmatimonadaceae bacterium | reverse complement strand
GGCCACGATCGCTGCCGCCGTCGAAATATTGAACGTCGAGACGGCCCCACCGCCGGTGCCACAGGTATCGACGAGCGCATCGGGATCATCGGCGGCGATGGAGATCATGGCCGATCTCAGCGCCCTCACCACTCCCGCAACGACCTCCGGGCTTTCACCCGTAGACCTTAGCGCCGACAGGAGAGCGGCGAGCTGCACCGCGGTCGCCTGGCCCTGCATGATGATGTTGAACGCGGCCTCCGCGTCCTCGGCTGTAAGCGCCTCATGGAAGGCAAGCTTGTGAATGGCGCCCTGGAGCGCGTTCGGGGGCAGGGCGTTCATCGTGTCGGACTTACAGCGACGAGGCTTGTTCTCTCGATGCGACGATCTGGAGCACTTCCTCGATCACCTTGCGCGAGTCCTGACCCGCCATCGCCTCCTTGAGCGTCTGCTCAACCCGGTAGATGATGTTGCTCTGGGTCTGCAGCGCTTCTCCCTGCGCGTGGAGCTGCACGTGGGCCTTCTCCAGCTTGGTCACCGCGACGCGAACCTGCTCCTCGACCGCCGACAATCTCTGCGCGGTCGCTCTCGCTTCGACCGAGGCCACTTCGATCGCGCGCTTCAGTTGCGTAACGCGAATCGTGTCCCCGGTTCCCTTCCCGTTGAGGGCAGCTTGGGCCTCGGAGAGCTTGCGCTGGAGCTCTCCCACCGCGCGCGCGTGCTCGTCGTTGAGCGAGCGAGTGAGATCTTCAAGTGCGCGAACGGCTTCCTCGCGGGCGCGCCGTTCGGCCAGCCGCGCGAACGCGAGGGCAAAAAGATCCACCGCTGGGGCGACCTTTTCCGACAGTCTGTGGCCGAAGCGGGTCTTCGGCTCCGAGAGAGCGAGCACCCCGGTGAGCTCTCCGTCGACCAGCAGCCCACGCAGAAGCAGCACGCCCGCTTCCGGATTTGCTCCAACGCCGAGCAGCTTCTGATAGTCGCCGGACTCGCTGCCGAGATCGGCAAATTGCCGTCCTGCCGTCAGCGCGCGGCGTATCGCCGTGGGGAGGTGATCGAGAGCCACTTCTATCTGCGCGGTCCGCAATCCCTCATGGGCCGGCACCAGGCGCTCCGACAGGAGCTCGCGCTTGGCGTCATAGATGAACAATGCCACGTGTCCGTTGCGCTCGTGCTCGAAGATGTCCTGGGCAAGCGCGTTCAATGCTTCCGCCACGTTTCCGACGGAAGAGAGCGCTGTTGATAAGGCGGCGAGAGTTCGAGGTGCCATCTTGCTAAATCAGGAGTAGAGCGCGAGCGCGCGAGATGCCGTTCCACATTGACGAGCCGACAGGCGAAAGTCAATCATCTTCAATGGGTTACGTTCCTTGACAGTGAGTCTTCCAGGGGTAATTTCACGCGATGCTGTCGCGTTCCGTGCAACTCATGTTGCACTACGATGGCGCGGGCTTTTCCGGTTGGCAGCGGCAGGCCGATGAGCGGACGGTTCAGGGTGAACTCGAGGCGGCAGTGTCCCGGCTGTGCGGGACACCCATCGCCGTCGTGGGCGCCGGGCGAACAGATGCGGGAGTACACGCGCGCGGGCAGGCCGCGGGATTGCGCGTGCCTGACAAATGGAGCGCGCTCGCTCTCCGACGATCGATGAACGCCATTCTTCCGGACGATGTATGGATTGCGGCAGCCTTCGAAATGCGTGATGAGTTTCACCCGCGTTACAGCGCGATCTCTCGCAGCTACAGCTACTACATAGGCACAGACGATCTCGCATCCTCGCCGTTTCGGCGAAATCGGGAGCTGGTTTGGAAAAAGCCGCTCGATTTCGACCGTTTGTCGCGTGCCGCGCGATCGATTGAGGGCGAGCACCGCTTTCGCGCCTTTGCGGTAAAGGGTACGGCGCCGGAAAATGACGATCACAGGTGCACGGTATCGCGCGCGACCTGGCGCGAGCGTGAAGGAGGGCTGGTCTTCGACATCCAGGCCGATCGCTTTCTCCATCATATGGTGCGCTTCCTCGTCGGCACGATGCTGGATATCGGCGAAGGTCGGCGCGACGTAGACGTGATTGGGCAGCTGCTCTCGCAGGACGACAACAGCCAGGTCTCCCAGCCCGCCCCGCCACACGCTCTCTTCCTCGAGCGAGTGGAGTATCCGAACGACCTTTACCTGAGAACTGAATGAACATCTATCTCGAGAGCGTGAATCTCGATGAGATCAGAGACACCGCGGCAGCGGGTCTCGCCGATGGCGTCGCGTTCACGGACACCGCTTCCGGCGGCGACGCACTCGACGTCAAGACCAGGGAGCACCTCGAGGAAATCTCACGCGAGTTTGCCTTCCCCATTTGCGTCCCCGTCGGGGCGGTAACGTCAGCCGACATCTACGCCGACGCACGCGAGCTGGCAAAGGTTTCCGATCACATCGTGGTTCAGATTCCGCTTGTCGAGGACTCGCTCGTTCCAATCGCGCGGCTGACGGCCGAGGGCGTGGTGGTCTGCGCTACCTTTGTCTTCAGCGCTGCCCAGGCGATCATCGCTGCCAAGGCGGGAGCCGCTGCGGTGCGGGTCACTCTGGACGAGCTCGAGAGCTACGGCCAGTCGGGCACGCGAACTCTCGCCGAGATCAAGAGCGCGCTCGAGGCGGGTGAGGAAGAGTGCGACGTCATGGCCGCGTCCCCTCGCTCAGCGCTGCAGTTCGCGGAATGCGCCCTCGCGGGAGCGGACATCATTTGCATTGCGCCGCAGGCGCTGCGAAACCTCGTGATCCATCCGCTCAGCGACCGCGGCATCGACAAGTTTCTGAGCCAGCTGGCCAGGCGGCCCAAGTCCCGCGCGTCCACATGACGATGCGCTTCGCCCGCTTCTTGAGCGCAATCGTGCTCGCCGCCTGTCAGGGCGCGTCGAGCAGTCCATCTTCGGCGCAGTCATCAAGGATCGAGACGACGACCAGCGCGGTGAACGCATCGCGTCGCACTGCAATCACGGAGGCCGTGGCGCGGGTTGCGCCATCGGTCGTCACCGTGCAAACGGAGGTCGTCGAGCGAGTTCCCGCCGACGTGTTCGAGCAGTTCTTTGGGGGCCGTTCGGGGCAGCGTTCCGCCGCCGGGCTCGGCTCCGGATTCATCGTGCGCTCTGACGGCGCGGTCGTGACCAACGCGCATGTGGTCGCGGGCGCGACGCGCATTTCCGTGGCAATGAAGGACGGGACGAACTATCCCGCTCGCCTGATCGGAATCGACGAGACGAACGATCTGGCTGTTCTGAAGATCGACGCGAAGAATCTTCCAGTGGCGCCCCTCGGAAGTTCGAGCAACCTGCTGATCGGCGAGTGGGCGATCGCGATCGGCAATCCTTATGGATTCATCCTCGCCAACTCGGAGCCCAGCGTCACCGTGGGCGTCGTGAGCGGGACCGGCCGGAATCTCGCGGCCCAGAGCGAGGGGGCGGGCGTATACGTGGACATGATCCAGACCGACGCGTCGATCAATCCCGGGAACTCGGGTGGTCCACTGGTCAACGCGGCCGGAGAAGTGATCGGAGTCAACAGCTCCATTTTTTCGCCGAGTGGCGGGTCCGTTGGAATCGGTTTCGCGATTCCGATCAATCGCGCGCGCCGGGTCACAGAGGA
>DASWBC010000473.1:0-5864 GCA_036390815.1 Gemmatimonadaceae bacterium | reverse complement strand
GAGCGCGGCGAGAGTCTGCTGAATCGCATCGATCGTTGCGGTCCGATGCCAACGTGCCGCCATCGTCAGCGCGCCACCTGCGAAAACGAAGCATACCGCCATGAGCGGAAGTATCGGATAACCGCCCGTCGTCGGCGTCGTAACGGATGGAAGATTCAAGGCCCAGCCTACCAGCGCCGCGGCGCCGAGGATGGCTACAGCGCCACCTGCTATGATGGGCACCCGCTCGAAGAAGCCGATCAACGGGCTGTGACGACCCGATAGGCTGACTGGAATTTCGCTGGGATTCGCCATGTTACGCGTCGACCGAAAACCTATTCGCGAACAATGACGAGTGCAATTCTACCACGCGATCGGTTTGCGATCGCGGAAAAACGCGCCCGTTGGACCGTTGTCAGGAAGGGTTGCGAGCCATACGACTGTCTCTGCGCCCTTCTCAACGCTGCGAGTGGCGCCTTGCCCGCCCATTGCTGTCCGCACCCACCCGGGGTCGACTGAATTCACCAGAATTCCCATTCCTTCCGTCTCGGCCGCGATCACTCGAGTGACTATGTTGATGCCGCCCTTTGACAACCTGTACGCAATGTATCCCGCACCCATTTCAGTGAGCGAGCCCATGCTGCTCGAGAGATTGACGATTCGCCCGTAACGACGACTCTTCATGATCGGGATCGCAAGGCGCGACAGCAGAAAGGGACCATAGACATTGGTCTGCATCGTCTCGCGAATCATCTCGAGCTCTTCCAGCGGATCGGCATCGCCTTCCTCGATCATGATTCCGGCGTTGTTCACCAGGATGTCGAGACGACCCACATCGCGGCGTACCCAGTTCATGCACTCGCTGATGCTCTTGGCACTCGACACGTCGAGCTGACGTGCTTCGACGGGCAGCCCCGTCGTAGCCAGCTCGCCCGCCGCGGCAACTCCTCTCGCGGCGTCGCGTGATCCCAGGATTACCTTGATGCCGAGCCCCGCGAGCTGCCGGCAGATCTCCAGCCCAATTCCGCGGTTGCCGCCTGTGACGAGTGCGATTCTCTGCTCGGCCATTCGTGTCTTCCGGATGAGGGCGCGCTACGACAAGAGTGTACTCATCACCGCGCGTATTTGCACTGCTGGCGACCCCTTGCGTTTCCAAGCGGTGTCGCACTCGGAAGTCCGCGCCCCTGTCGGCGCGACGTACGCGCTTCATCTCCGCGCTCTGTAACTATTTGTTGGGACTGAGATCGGGAACCCCGGAAACGGCGGGTTAAAACATGGGCACGGCCCTCCCGCTGGCAAGTTTCGGTACTGGCAGTATGATTGCATTTGTTGCCGGACCGCGTTTCTCCTTCCATGACCGCATCCCGACTCACAATACCCGCACCCTCCTCTGCTCCTCCCTCAAAGCAGGAGATCGCGGACCTCCTGACCGAGGCGCGCGAAAGAACGCTGCTGCTCATCTCCGTGCTGTCGGACGAGGATCTGCATCAGCAGCACGATCCGCTCATGAGTCCCATCATCTGGGACGTCGGACACATCGCGCACTTCGAGGAGCTCTGGCTCACGCAGAATCTCGACGGTCCGATCGAGTTCTCCGAGATGCCGGGCTTGTACAACCCGTTCGAGCATCCCCGTGCCACTCGCGCCTCGCTCGCGCTTCCCACTCTGGCGGAGATGACTAAGCGGCTCCGGGAGATTCGCCGTCGCGTGATTGATCGCCTCGACTCGGTTGAGTTCGACGAGGAAAATCCGCTGCTACGGGATGGTTATGTCTACAACATGGTTCTTCAGCACGAGTACCAGCACAACGAAACAATTCTTCAGACGTTGCAGCTGAAGAAGGGGAAGCCTTATCGCGCTCCGAGACAGATTTCGTTTGCCGCGCGCTCGCCCGCCTGGCCCGAGATGGTGTCATTCGGCGGCGGACAAGTTTCGATCGGGACACAGAACCGCAGCGCGGCCTACGATAACGAGCGGCCGGAGCATCTGATTGACCTGCCTCCATTCCTGATCGATCGCTTTCCCGTCTCCAACGCGCAGTACCTGGAGTTCATCGGGAACAACGGGTATGAGCGAATTGAATTCTGGTCCGACGGCGGCAAGCGGTGGCTGGCCGAGACCGGGGCGGCGGCTCCCAAGTACTGGACCAGAGCTGGCGATGGATGGAGCACCCGCACGATGGACCTCGAGCGTCCGCTTGATCCCACGCGTCCTGTTTGCCACGTCTGCTACTACGAAGCCGAGGCGTTCGCGGCCTGGGCCGGTAAGCGCCTCCCGAGCGAATTCGAGTGGGAGGCCGCGGCATCCTGGAATCCATCGACGAAGCGCGCACAGAATTTCCCCTGGGGTGACTCCCCAGCCGATGCGCAATCTGCCAACGTCGACCAGCTGGCCTTCGACACCTCGCCCCTTGGCACCTTCGATCGCAACGTGTCCCCGCTCGGCTGCTATGGAATGATCGGCGACGTGTGGGAGTGGACATCGAGCGAATTCAACGGCTATCCCGGCTTTCAGAGCTTTCCCTACAAGGAATACTCGGAAGAGTTCTTCGGTCCCGAATACAAAGTCCTGAGAGGCGGCTCATGGGCCACGCGGCCCGGCGCCATCCGCAGCACCTTCAGGAATTGGGACTACCCGATCAGGCGGCAGATTTTCAGCGGCTTCCGCTGCGCGCAGGACGGATGAAGAACGACAGTCGCCTTTCCGACATCGTCGGCGGCACTCCGCCGTACACGGTGCACCGTCCGCGCCTGCAGATGGTGCGCGACGTGCGCCATGGACTCGCCAGATCGCCGAAGCAGCTTTCGCCCAAGTACTTCTACGACGAACGCGGCTCCGAGCTGTTCGAGGAGATCACTCAGCTCCCCGAGTACTATCTGACACGGTCGGAGCGATCGCTGCTGGAGCAGCGCATCGCCGAGATCATCGCGGCAGTGCGGCCGTGCTCCCTCGTCGAGCTGGGAGCCGGCAGTGCGACCAAGACACACATAATTCTCGACGAGATGCGCTCAAATGGATGCGCCGAGTGCTATGTCCCGATAGATGTGAGCAAGGATTTTCTGAAGGCCACCGCCATCCAGCTGCGCGCAGACTATGTGGACGTTCAGATCATGCCGGTTGTCTCCGACATCACCGAGCCCTTCGCGCTTCCGCCGGTCGCGAGTCCGACGCTGGTTGCTTTCCTCGGCAGCACGATCGGAAACTTCTCGCGCGAGGAGGCAATCCGACTGCTATCGCACATCGCGGGCGAGATGGGGCCGACCGACCGCTTTTTGCTGGGAGCGGATCTGATCAAGGATCCGGCGATCATCAATCGGGCGTACAACGATTCCCAGGGAGTGACCGCCGCTTTCAACCTGAATGTTCTCGAGCGACTCAACCGTGAGCTCAACGCGAATTTTCCGGTGGGCGACTACGAGCACCGCGCATTCTATAGTAGCGAGCAGCACCGGGTGGAGATGCACCTGATCGCGCGCACGACGCACACCGTGACTATCCCGGAGATCGGCGAGATCCAATTCAAAAAGGGTGAAAGCATCCGGACGGAGCTGAGTTACAAGTACGACCGGCCGATCCTCGAGGACATCCTATCGGCGTCAGGCCTATCGATCGAGAAATGGATGCCCGCCGACGATGGCTCTTTCGCTCTGGCGCTCGCCCGCGCGGAGGGCTGACCCAGCCTCGTGAGCCTCTCAGAGGCGGAGCTGTTGGAGGATGTCCGGCAGCGACTATTCGCTCCGATAAGATCCGCAAATCCCCATGCGATCGGGCTCGAGCTGGAGCTGATTCCGGTTCACAAAACAACCCACACGCGTGTGCTAGCCACAAACGACGCGCGCGCTTCGACGGCAGAGGTGCTGACGCTTATTGGACGGCGTGAAGGCTGGGATGAACAGTCGAACGGCCGCGACCCATCATCATGGAAGCTCGCGGATGGAGCGTACATCTCGTTCGAGCCTGGCGGACAGATAGAGATCAGCACTGCTCCCAAGCCGACGGCGTCAGAGGGCATCGACTCGACGCAGAGTCTGGTGAAAATGCTCCGCGATGCGATGTCGAATGCCGGAATCGAGCTGCTCGCGCGCGGAGTCGATCCGTTCAACGCGATCGATGCCGTGCCGCTCCAGCTTCAGCGCGAACGCTATGCCGACATGACCCGCTACTTCGATTCCATTGGACCGTCGGGCGTGCAGATGATGCGACAGACCGCGGCGCTCCAGATAAATCTCGAGCGGGGAGAGGATCCACAATCCAGGTGGCGGCTGCTCAATAGTCTCGCGCCAATTGTGGTCGCGCTGTTCGCGAACTCGCGGCAATACGCGCGCAAGCCGACCGGATGGGCGAGCTACCGCGCTCATCTCTGGAGGACTCTCGATCCTTCGCGGACAGGCATCATTTACGACGAAGCGGGACACGTCGAGCGATATCTCCGCTTTGCGCTCGACGCGATCGCCATGCGCGGCGGAGGGCCAGTATATCGGGCGTTTCGTGAATGGATTCGCGAGCCCGCGATAAACAGGGACGACTGGCTCTTCCATTTATCCACGCTCTTCCCCGAAGTGCGGCCAAAGGAGTTTTTCGAGCTGAGGTCGGCCGATACGATCGAGCCCGATGCGCTGGCCGCGCCGGTGGTGTTCGTCACCGGGCTCGTATACGACGATGAATGCGCCCGCCGAGCGTCCGAGTTGATTGGACCGCCCAGTGAAAAACTGCTCGAGCGCGCGGGCCGGCTGGGGTTGGCTGATCCCGAGATACGTCGAATTGCATCCCGGTTGGTAGTGCTCGCGCTCGACGGTGGCCGCCGACTGGGTGGTGACTATTTGAGGCGCCCTCATCTCGAGGTCGCATACCAATACTTTGCGCGCGCGCTCCGGGGCGGCGACACTTGAAGCGATGAATGTTCGGATTCCCCTGGCAACGCTGACGCAGTATTAACGGAAATGCCCGAGCTACCCGACATAACCGTCTACGTTGAAGCGCTCGCGTCTCGAATAGTGGGACAGCCGCTGGAGCGAACACGCATCCCCAAGCCATTCCTGCTCCGTTCAGTCGACCCCCCGATCAGCGCGGCAAATGGAAAGCGGGTGCTCGGCGTCCGGAGAATTGGAAAGCGCATCGTCATTGAGCTCGAAGACGATCTCTTCCTCGTCATCCATCTCATGATTGCCGGCCGTCTGCGCTGGGTCCCCACGGGTGCGAAGGTGCCGGGCAAGATCGGTCTCGCGGCGTTTGACTTTCCGAACGGCACTTTGATACTCACGGAAGCGGGGTCGAAACGGCGCGCGTCGCTCTGGCTGATTCGGGGCGAACAGTCGCTGGAGCAGTTCGAGCGAGGCGGACTCGAGGTACTCGATACCGATCTCGCTCATTTTACCGAACGGCTGGTTCAGGAGAATCACACGCTAAAGAGATCCCTCACTGACCCAAGACTATTCAGCGGGATCGGCAACGCCTACTCGGACGAGATACTCCATCGAGCCAGGCTGTCTCCTGTCAAGCACACCCGGCGCCTAAGCGACGAGGAGATCGCGCGGCTGTTTGACGCGACGCGCACCACGCTCATCGAGTGGACGGAACGGTTGCGCAGGGACTCAGCCGGTGATTTCCCCGCGAAGGTGACCGCGTTCCGGGACGACATGGCCGTGCACGGGAAATTTCGCAAGCCGTGCCCGGTATGCGGCACGCCGGTTCAACGAATCCGCTACGCCGACAACGAAACGAACTATTGTCCGCGCTGCCAGACGGATGGCAAACTCCTCGCTGATCGCGCCCTCTCGCGATTGCTCAAAGAAGATTGGCCGCGCTCGATCGACGAGCTCACTTGGAGTTGATCTTCACGGATTGGAGCATATGCACCTTACGATGAAACTGCTGTTGGTCGGATT
>DASWBC010000472.1:0-1755 GCA_036390815.1 Gemmatimonadaceae bacterium | reverse complement strand
AGACGCCGCCGCGCGTCGCAATTCAGGAAGCAGTGAGGCTGGCCGAGAGATTCGGAACATCCGCGAGCGCCAGATTCGTCAACGGAGTTCTCGACACCTTCGCGCGACAGGCCGGCATGATCTAGTGCGGATACTTGTCCTCAACTGGCAGGATTACCAAAACCCGCAGGCCGGCGGTGCCGAGCTTCATCTGCAGGAGATCTTCAGCCGAATTGTCGCGCGCGGCCATACTGTCGCCCTCCTCTGCAGCTCCTGGCCGAGCGCTCCCCAGCGCGTGAATCTGGAAGGAATCGACGTTCACCGAATCGGCACGCGACATACGTATCCATTTATCGCCCGTGGCTACTACACCGAGAATCTCGCCCGCAACGACTACGACGTCGTCATCGAGGACCTGAACAAGGTTCCTCTCTACACACCGCTATGGGGCGTTCGCAATCTCGTCGCGCTGGTGCACCACCTCTTCGGCGCAACTGCGTTTCGGGAGGCCCCGGCGCCACTTGCCGCCGCGGTATGGCTTTCCGAGCGCCCGCTTGGAATGCTCTATCGCCGGGTGCCATTCGAGGCCGTAAGCAGGAGCACGGCAGATGACCTTGTGAATCGGGGGATTCCACGCAGCTCGATTCGTGTCATCTACAACGGCGTCGACTCGACCCGCCTGACCCCAAACTCCGCGGAGCGGTCCGCGACGCCGCTCTTCGTCTATCTGGGACGACTCAAGAAGTACAAGCGAGTTGACATCGTCATCCGGGCGTTCGCCGGCCTCAACGTTCCAGAGGCAACCATGGAGATCGCCGGCAGCGGCGACTATCGCGCTCAGCTCGAACGTCTGGTAAAATCACTCGACCTGAGTAGCAGGGTAAAGTTTCTCGGCTTCATTCCCGAGGAGGAAAAGGTTCATCTTCTTCGTCGCGCGTGGGCCTCGACGTTGGCGTCGCCAAAGGAAGGGTGGGGAATCAGCAACCTCGAAGCTGCGGCATGTGGAACTCCCGTGATTGCGGCCAACTCGCCGGGCATCCGTGAATCGGTGATCGATGGCGAAACAGGGTTTCTCGTAGAACCGGACGACCCCCAGGCGATGACGGCGGCGATGAGGGGGCTCGTACAGTCTCCGGATCTCGTCGACGTACTGGGTGTCGCGGCCCGACGGTTCGCTGCGACCTTCACCTGGGATCGCTCGGCGAATGAAACGCTCGCCCATCTGGGGGAAATCGTCGCTAAATGACGCGCGTTAACCAGAAGACAACGGATCGGGGATGCCCGCGCCGAAGGTAACGGTCGGAGCACTACTCGACCGGCTGCGGGGATCACTGCAGCTCGAGGAGATGGAGCCCGGCTCCGGACTCGATCGTGTCGTCGGCAACCCCGAGGTTTCGAGCCCCGGCCTGGTGCTGGCGGGCTACGTCAAGCGATTCTCGGCGGAACGCCTCCAGGTACTTGGTGAAACCGAGATCACCTACCTCCAGTCGCTCACTCCCGCGGATCGCAAGAAGATTCTCGAGCTGTTCTTTTCTTTTCCCATTCCCGCCGTATTCGTGACAAAAGGGCAGCGGCTGCCAGTTGGCCTCAAGGAGATCGCCAGCGCCGCGGGCGTTCCGCTCATTCGGACCAAGCTGAAAACGGCGGAGTTCTATCGGCGGATCAAGCCGGTGCTGGAGATGGAATTCGCGCCGACTGTCTCGCTCCACGGCTCACTCACCGATGTCTTCGGCGTCGGGCTTTTCTTCACCGGGAAGAGTGGCATCGGGAAATCGG
>DASWBC010000471.1:0-2033 GCA_036390815.1 Gemmatimonadaceae bacterium | reverse complement strand
CTCCGAGCAGACTCATCGCGCGAAGGAAGCCTCGTCGCAGCGAAGGTTCGGTAGGAGCGCGGGATCTACATCGACCCGCTCGCCCGACGCCTGCACATTGTCGGGAGACTCGGACATCCGCTGGTTGGAACGCTCTTCGAGATATTGCGTATGCGAGATTCAATTCGCTTCTTAAATAGTGCGCCCTCAACTGAACTTGGGCGTTAGACGATTCCACACATTCTCGTATGGCATCGAACCACGACTCCACATTCCAGGCACTCCGCGAGGTGCTCCGCGCGCACGCGAACGGCCTGACGGCCAGCGCCGACACGCCAGAGCGTTTCTGCCTCGAGGCGGCGCCCGGTCCAGCCACGGTGGCGGCCTGGGGCGGTGAACGCCGTCGACCGACCCTGCCGGTTGCGTGGGTCGAGCGCGGAAAGGCCTACGTCAGCTACCACCTGATGGGGCTGAACGGCAACGCGGCGCTGGTGGCGGCCCTCTCGCCGGCGCTCCGCGCCCGAATGCAGGGCAAGACGTGCTTCAACTTCCGGAGGCCGGACGCAGACCTCCTGGCGGAATTAGACCGGGTCACAGCGGCATCGATCGCCGGCCTCCGACGCGCCGGCTTCGTGACCGTCGCGTAGCGCGTCACCGCCTAACGAACGTTGAGGCGGACAAGCACGTTCGGATGCGGCTTCGCCGCAATGGTCGAGGGTGGGGCACAACTAGATGGTTACGACGACAATGGTGCGCGCGTCGTCGCCATCGCCAGTGGGCCGGTGACCGTCTCAGTCCGCTTCAGCCGCGCAACCGGGGCGGCGACGCTCGTCGTACTGTCGCCATTGCCCTAGTCCCGCGGGTACAACGCAAGACCCGGGTCTCACGGCTCACCGTGACCGCGATTATATCATATGCGGACACAACAAGGAGCGGAGATGGACCCGAAGCGCACGGCCGTCGTACTCATCGAGTACCAGAACGATTTCACCTCCGATGGCGGCACGCTTCACGACGCCGTCAAGCCCGTGATGGCCTCGACCAATATGCTCGCCAACACGTTGGAGACCGTGAAGAAGGCACGGGAGCTTGGCGCAACCATCGTACATGCGCCAATCACCTTCACCGACGATTATCACGAGCTCACGCCGGAGCCCTACGGAATCCTCAAGGGCGTAGTCGATTCGAAATCGTTCAGAAAGGGCAGCTGGGGGTCCGAGATCGTCGACGATCTGAAGCCGGAGCCACAGGACATCGTCGTCGAGGGAAAGCGCGGGCTCGACGGATTCGCCAGCACAAATCTCGATTTCGTTCTTCGCAGCCGTGGCATCACCAACATTGCGCTGGGTGGATTTCTCACCAACTGCTGTGTCGAATCGACGATGCGAACCGGATACGAGAAGGGGTACAACGTCATCACGCTCAAGGACTGCACGGCCACGCTGAGCGAGGAGGAGCAAAGAGCCGCGGTGGAAAAAAACTATCCGATGTTCTCCCGGCCGATGGACCACACGGAATTCATCGCCGAGCTTGGAGGCAAGGAGACGAAGGCGGGCGCCAGGACCGGACGCGGCTACACCGCGGACGCGGGCCAACCCTCAATGGAGGCGCCGTCCTAGCTCGGGGCGTCGCGTAGACCTTCGCGCGGAGCCTCTGCCCTCTGCACGGGTTCCGTGCAGGACTCGGCCCTGGCAAGAGCACCCTGCAGGTAGACTCTCGTCAGGCCCTGCGTCCAGTACTCCAGGTCTGCGCGATTCGGCTGCGTCGTCTCACGGTCCGAACAGATTGACCCGGCCCCGTCATTGACCGCGATGAATTCGAGCCAACCTTCCCAAAGACCGTCTTCCCTCTGACGGCCGGCGACCTGGGCAAAGTACATGGCTCCGCCCGGGTCGCTGATTGGTTCGTCAAACGTTACGAGGAGCTCCGGCATAGCACACCCCAGATGGCGGGAGAAAAACTCTCGATCGCAAACGGGCAAGGGACATGCCCGCGAATCCCTCACGGCCGCCTGTAATCCGCCGTCCTACAGAACAGTTCGCGCGAATCGCACC
>DASWBC010000470.1:0-5332 GCA_036390815.1 Gemmatimonadaceae bacterium | reverse complement strand
GCGTTTCAGCGTCAGCTCGGGTTGACGCTGCACGAGCTGAGTGACGAGTGGCGCGAAGCGGTCAACGCGAAGTACCTGCCGCAGGCCGCGGTACTCGATCGTCCGCGCAGCTTCGCCCAGCCGCTCCTGACGGAGAAAAAGAGCGGGGGCCAGATCTTCCTGGCGCCTTCCCTTTCCAATGACGGCAATCGCATCGCGTTTCTGTCGAACGGCAACGAGAAGCGGGGCGAGCTGTTCATCGATCTCTGGCTCGCGGATGCGCACACCGGCAAGCGGATCAAGAGACTCGTTCAGAGCACGACGAATCCGAATTTCGAGGAGCTGCGGCTTCTCTACTCACAGAGCTCTTTCTCGAACGACGGGCGTACGCTCGCCTTTACCGCGCAGCGCGAAGGCAAGGATGTTCTCTATCTGATGGACGTCGCCACCGCGAACGTTCGGGCGCGACTCGATCTTCCCGTGGACGCTGTCTGGAGCCCGGTCTGGTCGCCAGACGACAAGCAGATCGCATTCAGCGGATCGCACGGCGGGATCAGCGACCTCTACATCGTGAATGCAGACGGCAAGGGCCTTCGGCAACTGACGAACGACTTGTACGGAGATCTCCAACCCGCCTGGTCGCCAGACGGCCGCCGCCTCGCCTTTGCGACCGATCGCGGTCCGGAGACGGACCTGTCGGTACTCAAGTTCTCCAAGTGGCGCATCGGGGTGATGGATGTGCAGACCGGCGCGATCGAAGTCCTCCCGGGCCAGGCTGGCCTCAACCTCAATCCGCAGTGGTCGCCAGACGGGGCCGAGCTCGCCTTCATCTCCGACCGCACGGGAATCCCGAACGTCTTCCTCTACGACTTCGCGACGCGGCAGCACTACCAGATCACCAACGTGCTGGGCGGTGTCTCCGCCATTACGGAGTACAGCCCCGCGATCAGCTGGGCGAGGGGCGCCGACCGAATGGCGTTCACGTATTTCGAGAAGGGCGATTACACTGTCTGGGCCTTCGACAATCCGCGTAGCCTGAAGAAGACCGCGTTCCAGCCAACAGGGACGAGTCTCGCAGCCGGAGTAGTGCCTGCGACCCCCACTCCGCAAACCGGCTTTGATTCGCTGACGCTGAGGCCGAGAACGGGCGAGCCGACGTCCACGTATCGTGCACCGGCGGGATCGCGGCAGTCTTCGGTAATGCCTGCGCAGGAATCTGTGGCAGATATGCCAGCGAGCGTAGCGGCTATGAATGCGGATCCAGTGTACGGGTTGCCGGACACAGCCAGGTTCAAGGAGCATCCGTACCACGTTGCCTTCCACCCCGATTACATCGCCGATCCGTCGGTCGGATACACACCGAGCTACGGCACATTCGCTGGTGGAACCGCGTTCGTGTTCAGCGACCTGCTTGGCAACCATCAGCTGGCGGTTGCGGGCAACGTCTATGGAAGGCTCAGTGATGCAAGTGCCTTTGTGGGCTACGCCAATCTGAGCCACCGGCTTCAGTACACGACTGGCATCTCGCAGGATCCGGTCTACGTTCCGCTCAGCGGAACCAACAATATCGATCCGCAAACAGGCCTCATCCGGCTTCAGACGAACTACCTTCGATACGTCATCCGGAATGTGTTCCTCATCGGACAGTATCCGCTCAACCGGTTCAGTCGGTTCGAGACCGCTGTGCAGCTGAACAGCATCTCGCAAGGCTTCGTGCAGGTCTTTCAGGACTGCAACCAGGCCGGGTTCTGCACGGACATCCAGTTCAAGGATACGCTGTCGCTGCCGACGATCACCTATGCCACGCCATCGACTGCGTTCGTGTCCGACAATACACTTTTCGGCACCACTGGCCCCGTGATGGGGCGCAGGATGCGGTTCCAGATGTCGCAGAGTGTCGGCAAGCTGACCTTCAGCGACTTCCTCGTCGACTACCGCCGGTACGATCCGATCATCTTCAACACCCTGACTTTCGCGACGCGGTTCGTGAGCTCGGTCTCGGTCGGACCCGATGAGACTTTCTTTCCGAAGTACATCGGCCGTCCGGATTTCATCCGCGGCTACGATCGCGCCAACTTCAACTTCACCGACTGTACTTCGATCATCGGCGCGGGACAGGCGCAGTGCGCCAATGCGCAGCTCGCAGGCAGCAGGTTTGCCGTCGCGAACGCCGAGCTGCGCTTCCCGATCATCCGACGGTTCGATGTCGGAAGCGCCTTCGGATTGCCGCCCGTGGATGGGCTCGTCTTCTACGATGCCGGTCTGGCGTGGAGCAAGGGTCAGAGTGCGCACCTCGGGCGCCCGCCCGAAGGCAACAACCCGGACCTAAATCGCTATCCGCTCACCAGCTGGGGCGCAGGCCTCCGCGTGAATTTGTTCAACCTGGCGATTCTGCGCTGGGATTACGCGATTCCACTGGCTACCGGACGCAAGCCGAACTGGACTTTCTCGTTGGGAGCGAGCTACTAACCGTTGCGTCGCCTCCTACTGTTGGCGCTGCTCTGTGTAGCCTGTACGAAAGACAGGGCAGCGCCTGACAGCTCGACCCAGCAAACAGCAGAACCACGCGGGCCCGACCCGCTCCTCCTCCGCGTTCCGCGCGGAGGAGGGACCGGGCACATCTACCTCTATCCGAAGCTCGACTCGGCTGTCTGGACAGTCGATGAAATCCCGCCGGTCGACCGCGTGCTCGCGTTCGACCAGGACGGCGGGACGATTGCGTACGTGGACGCGAAGGGGTTCCCCGGACGCCTCGACCTGAGGGAGACCGACGTCACGAAGGCGTCGCGCGCGAAGCTGACTTCGCTCTCCTCCGCGAACGGCAGCGACATCTACGGAATCAATTCCAAAGGCGAAATCGTCCGGCTGAATCCGACCGGCGGCGATTGGCATTTCAAGCCGCCCGTGCCGGCGCGCGCCGTTTTCGCTCAGCCCAACGGCGAGCTCATCGTCACCGCCAACAAAGGCACGCAAACTCTCGTCTGGAGGGTGCGTCCGCCCGACGACATCGTTCAGGACAGCGCCGTACTGCCACTTTCCGGGCGCGGCGTCAGGACGCAGATCGGAGACCGACTCTATTTCGCGGTCGACAGCGGGCTCATCGGCGTCAAGGCGAAGGACCTCTCGCCGGTGGGCGCGGTTCAACTCCAGAGCAGAGTACGCGCGCTGGCGCCCACGCCGAGTGGAGACAGACTCTACGTCACGACTGTTGCCGACAGCGGAATCTCGATCGTCGACCGCTACTCGGGTCGCGTGGATATGGGCGTCGTCCTTCCCGCCCCGCCTACGGATCTCCGGATGGACGCGCTTGGCCGCTACCTGCTCGCCCGATTTCCGAAAACGGATTCGGCCTGGGTAATCGCAATCGGAACGAACCAGCTGGTCGGCGCGGTGCCGACGAAATGGGATACGGACCTTCCGGTAATCACTCCGGACGGAAGGCTCGCGCTTCTGGGGGCGAAGGACGTCACACTGGTTGATCCCCAAAAGCTGGACGCGAAATCAACCGTGGCGGGAGGAGCGAAGGACTTCTGGTACTTCTTCGCCTGGGATGGGTTTCGTCCGCGACCGCAAGGACTCGATCAGCCGGTGACCTTCCCCGGCGACTCGGTGCCGACTGACTCGCTGGCGGCGAGCTCCACTCCTCCGACCATGCCTGTGCCACCGGTCACGCCCGGCACGACGGACACCGCCAAAGCCGGCGTTCCTCCGGGAGCGAATCCGCCCTCGACCGGATTCACGGTCCAGTTTGCGGCGCTCCTCACCGAGGACAAGGCGCAGCAGCTCGCGGCCACCATCAAGGTCGACGGCAGCTCCGCGCACGTCGTGTCCACGACCACCGCCGGCTCGCCGATTTTCCGTGTCGTAATGGGACCGTTCGCGTCGAAGGCTGAAGCCGAGAAAATTGCGCGTGCGTCGAGGCGGGAGTACTGGATTTACGAGGGCTCCCCTTGAACCGGCCTGTCTCCGCCGGACGTCCAGTAGCTTGGGAAGACGCCGGACGGCAGATCGCATTACTGTTGGGCAGTTATTCCGCCGTAGTCGTAACCTCCTCTGATTCTGTTGCCGGCGCTCACGTAGCTCTCGGCATTGCCCGGGCCGAGGCAAGCCGTAGACGCGTGATCGTGGGAGACCTTGTCGGCGACATGCCGTCACTGCGCTCTCTCGTCAAGGACGAAGATCCCCACGGCATCACCGATAGCTTTCTCTATGGCGTGTCGCTGAACAAGATCGGCTACCCTGTGGAAGGCGCCGAGAACCTCTATATCATGCCGAGCGGGACCGATCCGCTGATCGACGAGGAAATACTTCGGAGTCCCCGGTGGACAAAACTGGCCGCCGACTTCGGCGACGCGGGCGGGCTTCTGCTTCTCGTCGCGCCCAGCGATGCGCGTGGCCTGTGCGACCTCATAGACCTGGTAGACGGAGCGGTGCTGGTCAAGGACGCGGATCTCCCGGCGGCGCCGTCCGCGTTGATTCTTGCACGCGTCGCGTCGCCAACGCCCACCCTCAAGATTCCGCTGCACAGGATTGCCGAGCGCGCGGCCGGTTGGAAGATTACCGCGCGCGCGGCCACCTGGAGAAAGCACCGGTGGTTTTATCCCGTGCTCGGCCTTGTCGCGTTCGTCCTGATCGCGTCGATAGGGTTGGCTCTCATGCTGGCTCGGGTCGGACGGGCCGCTCGTTTGCCCACGCCCGTACGCGTGGCGGCCAAGCCCATACCGCCTCCCACGCCTCCTCCGCCGCGCCCCGCCCCGGAGACGCTCCACGTTGCTCCGCCCGCAAATGTCGATGACTCGGCGTCGGCAGCGGCTTTCACCGTGGAAATGCTAGTCGCAAACACGGCCGAAGGTGCTAACTTGTTCGTCAGGAAAAATGGTGCGGCGCTTCCAGCCGCCGCCGTGTCGCCTGTTCCAATTGACCCGGAGCTATCAACATGGTACAAGGTGACCGCGGGCGCCTACACCAGGAAGTATCAGGCTGACTCGTTGCTGTTCGCTTTGCGGAAATCGGGCGTCCTCACGGATTCCGCCGGGAGCGTCACGACGACGCCTCTCGCGCTGGTAATTGACAGTGTCCCGAGTCAGGGCGGCATTGTCGATGCACTTCACGCGGCTGTCGAGAAGTACACGACTCGCGGGCTGTCGGTCTACGCTTTGATGCAGGACGACGGAGGCGCGCTGATCTACGCGGGCGCCTTTGCGAGAGCCGATCAGTCGGCCGGACTTGTCAGGACACTGCGCAGTGCGGGGTTGAATCCCGTACTCGTTTATCGAACAGGGAGAGCGCCTTAGTGCGTTTATCGAAGCTCGAGATTCACGGATTCAAATCCTTCGCGGATCACACCGAGATG
>DASWBC010000469.1:0-3511 GCA_036390815.1 Gemmatimonadaceae bacterium | reverse complement strand
GTTCCCGGGTCGCCGCGCAGGTCGAGAGAGGCGCCCCCAAGGACGGCTCCGATGCTGACGAGGATGACTATCAACCACAACACGCCGGCCATCCGGGCGCCGAAGAGTGGCGATGGTTCAGTGTATGTATCCGATGGCATGGCGGGTGTCCTTGAGAGGAGTGCTGTCCACCCAACGGATAACTAAGTTTTTAGTTTCAGTCCGGGCCCGGGGCAACGTGTCGGGGCGTTTTTCGGGAAATCCGGCGAGTCATTGTAGTCTTGATCCAAGCCCCGGCGTTCGTTGGTACAATGACCGCCTCACAAAGCGGTTTGATACCGACCGGTCAAGCTCTCTATGAGTGCCGAGGGATCCGGGGCGGTCCCGGTCGCTCGTTCCACTATCGTAGCGGCCGTGTAGCGCTGCCCATGCCGGTGAACCTTCTCGACGAGCCACCGGCGCAAGCTGGCGAAATCTCCGGCCGCAAACGCCTCGTCGAGTGACCCGAGCTCACGCTCAGCGGCGGCGAACAGCTGCGCGCCGTAGACATTCCCAAGCGTGTACGTCGGGAAGTAACCAATCAAACCCTCCGACCAGTGCCCGTCCTGCAAACATCCCATTCGGTCGTTCTTGGGAGTGACGCCGAGGTAGCGAGCGTACAGCTCGCTCCACGCCTGGGGGAGATCGACGGCGAAGAGATCGCCCGAGAGCAACGCACGTTCCAGCTCGAAGCGGATGAAGATATGGAGGTCGTACGAGACTTCATCAGCCTCTACGCGAATAACGCCCGGCTCCACCAGATTGAGCGCGGCGCGGAAACGGCTCAGCGAAACGTCGCGCAATGGCTCAGGGAAACTGCGCTGGAGCTGCGGGTAGAAATGTCGCCAAAACCCTTCGCTTCGCCCGACCAGATTCTCCCATAACCGCGATTGCGATTCGTGAAGGCCCAGCGATGCGGCCTCTCCCATCGGAGTACCGTAGTGCGCCGCCTCGAGCCCCTGCTCATACAGGGCGTGTCCGACCTCGTGCAGCAGTCCGAGAATTCCGCGCGCGAAGCCGCGCGCATAGTACCTGAGGCCAAGTCGCACATCTCCCGGCCCGATCGACGTACAGAATGGATGATGAGCGGTGTCGATTCGCCCCGACCGCAGATCGAAACCAAGCGCAGAAGCGACGCTCTCGCCAAACAGTCGCTGCCGGTCCAGCGGAAACTCCCGGGAGAGCAATCCAGGGCGCGTCAGCCGGCCCTTGCCGCGTAGCGCGTCGACCAACGGGGAGAGCTGCACCTCCAGGCTCGCGAACAGTTCCGACAATCGCGAGGTCGTCATGCCAGGCTCATAGTAGTCGAGAAGCGCATCGTAGCGCGCTCCGTTGTGTCCAACGGCATCCGCTTCCTCGCGTGCCAAAGCGAAGATCTGGTCGAGCCAGGGGGCAAACGTTCCGAAGTCGTTCTCCCTCCGCGCATCGGACCAGACCTGCGATGCAAGCGCCGTCACACGCGCGGACTCCTCGATGAGCCGGCGGGGGAGGCGCCTCTCGCGATCGTATTCTCTACGGAGCTCGCGCACATTGACTGCCTGTGGGCTCTCGGGATCGGCGACGAGCGACGAGCTCTCGACGACGCTGAGCAGCTCATCGTAGCTGGGATCGATGCTTCGATCGTGAGCGATTCCCGCCAGCAGCGACGACTGCTCGGCGCGGTGCGCGACGCCACCCGGCGGCATGCATACCTCGGCGTCCCACTCGAGCGCGTCGAGGCACGATGCCAGGATCGTCTCCTCGCGCGAGATGCGCATTAGCTCCGCGTAGGCTTGCTCGGCATTCATCGTCAATACCTAATCGCTCGGCCCTGGTTGATGCCTTGTGCACCGTCAGTAGAATAAGCAGGGTACCTGCTTCGCACGCAAACTCCGTCTGACCTCGCGCATGCATAGTCCGGCCGAAGAAACTGGCTTGATGGGGATGCGGCTCGCCACGCGCGTCCAACATGCGTTCGACCGGATTCCGAACGATGCGGTTATCGATTTGATGCGCGCGATCCGACGCGCGGCCAGCGACCGTCACCTCGCTTATCAGCGCGATGGCGTGACCGAGATCATCCGCCTCCTTCCCTGCCCGCTGACTCTTCGTCCCGATCAACTCGGGTACACGCACTACATCTCGGAGACGATTCTGAATTGCATCAAGCGCCTGCCCGACCTCTACTTCCAGGTTCCGCGGATCAGGGAGATTCTCCGAATTACACCCGCCGAAGAGGAGTGGCTTCGGGAATGCTGGACCCCGGCGCATCGCGAAGCCAATCCGGTCTTCGGCCGATTGGATGCCGTTGTCGACTATACGACCGCAATGTGGAAGGACTCGATCAAGTTCATGGAGCCCAATCTCAGCGGGATCGGCGGATTGCACATCGCTCCCACATCAACGCGCATTCTGGCCGATCTGGTAGTGCCGGCGCTCCTGGCGCAGGATCCCAGCATCCGCCTCCAGGTCACAGACGATGTTCGCGAGTTGCTGCTCCAGGAACTGCTGGAGCACCTCGACGCAATTGGAAGGCCCGGCGGACAGGTCGTGCTCGTCGATCCGAAGTACGCGACCGATGGACCGGACGAGCCGGAGGAAGTGGCTGCGTACTATCGTCGACGTCACGGAATTTCGGTGCTGCACGCGGATGTGAGTGAGCTCCGTCTCCGTGACGACGAAGTGTTCTACGAGGACACTCGGGTCGATCTCGTTTACCGCGACGCCAGTGTGCTAGACCTCATCGATCTTGCTGAAGAAGGCGTCGACGTGGCGCCGATGCGCGCACTACTCAGGCAAAACCGGGTTGTGTCGTCGATCACGGCGGAGCTCGACCAGAAGAGCTGCTTCGAGCTCTTTACCGACCCGGCGCTGGTGCGGGAGTTTCTGACAGTAGAGGAGAGGCAGGTCATGCGGCGACATGTGCTCTGGACGCGAATCGTGTCCGACCGGCGCACCGTGTCGCCGAACGGTGAGGAGATAGATCTTCTCGAGTACGCGCGCAAAGAGCGCGAATCGCTGGTGTTGAAGCCGAATCGCTCGTACGGGGGCGAGGGTGTGGTGGTCGGACCCGCAGCCGGACAGGGTGAGTGGGAAGAGGCAATCAACCGCGCGGTCATGGACGAAGAGCGGTGGGTTGTGCAGCAAGTCGCGCAGATTCCGGTCAAGTCCTTCCAGGTGCTGGACGATCTGGATCGGCTCCACGTCGAGCCCTTCTACCTCGTTGTAGGAATGGCGCCGAGTCGGGATGGTGTGGCGTTTGTGGTTCGCGCATCGCAGCAGCACGTGGTGAACGTGGCGAAACAGGGAGGCATGTGCGCGGTCATGGTGAGCGCCAAAGCGCTGCGAGGTATCGCCACGTAGACTATGCGCGCGAAGGACCGGGCCGGTTCAAGAGTGCCGCGGTGATCTCGAACGCGAGTCGCTCCCGGCCGTAGCCATCGATCCTGGTTCCGGCGGGAATCGCACCAATCTTCTCCACGGCGCGCTGCGAACGGTAGTTCTCCGGGCCGAT
>DASWBC010000468.1:0-13816 GCA_036390815.1 Gemmatimonadaceae bacterium | reverse complement strand
GCGATTTCGCCGGGCGTCAGCCCGTAGATTCCGCCGTAGAGGCGGATATTCTCGCGCACGGTGAGGTCGCCGTAGAGCGAAAAGCGCTGGCTCATGTAGCCGATGTTGCGGCGGATCTGGGCGCGCTGGCTGCGGATGTCTAACCCCGCGACGTGCGCCACGCCTTCGCTCGGGGCCAGCAGACCGACGAGCATTTTGATCGCGGTCGTCTTCCCGGCGCCGTTGGCGCACAGGAAGCCAAAGACTTCGCCGGCCCTGATGTCGAAAGTGATGTGATCGACCGCGACGAACGATCCGAAGCGGCGCGTGAGATCGCGCGCGTCGATTGCGAAGCCGCCGGCCGCCGAGGCGCTCATGCGGCGGTAGCGGTCGGCGGTGGCGCGGAGCCCATCAATTCCATGAAGCTGTCCTCGATCCCCGCGACGATCGCGTGTGCTTCCACCTCTTTGTGCCCGCGCGCCGCGAGATGCTCGCGCACCTCGTTCGCGACAGTTGCCGGTGCGGCATCAGCGCGCTTGTCCGTGTAATGCAGCTCGTCCCCGAACAGATAGACGGCGCGCGCGTGCGGGAGCTCCCGAAGCGCCTGCAGCAAGTCGAACCGGTTGCCGCCGCGCACGGCGATGAGGGGGAGCCCGTAGCGCGCGCCGATGGAACGAGGCGGACTGATCTCGAGAATCCTTCCGCCGTGGATGAGCGCGACGCGGTCGCACCGCAGCGCTTCATCCATGTACGGAGTGGAGACTACGATCGTGAGACCGGACGCTTTGAGACTCCCGAGCTGGTCCCAGAACTCCCGCCGCGAGACGGCGTCGACCCCGGTAGTCGGCTCGTCGAGCAGCAGGATGTCCGGGCGGTGTACCAGCGCGCACGACAGCGCGAGCTTCTGCTTCATACCGCCGGACAGCGCATCGGCGCGCCGGTCGCGAAATGGCTCGATCTGCTTATAGATGGGCGAGATCAGATCGTAACCCTTCTCGATCGTGGTTCCGAATACGGCCGCGAAGAATTCCAGATTCTCGGCGACGCTCAGGTCAGGATAGAGAGCGAATCCGCCCGGCATGTAGCCTACGCGCGAGCGAATCTCCCAGAGGTCTTTGACGACATCCAGGCCGAGCACGGTCGCGGTGCCCTTGTCGGGGACGAGCAGCGTCGTCAGGATGCGAAAGAGCGTGGTCTTGCCGGCGCCATCGGGTCCGACGAGCCCGAACAGCTCGCCTTCGCCGACGTCGAACGAAATGTCGTCAAGCGCTTTGACCGACGCGAACGACTTGCTGAGAGAACGTACCTCGACGGCGTTGCTCACGACGGCTGCTTTGCGGGCACCGCGCCGAGTGTGATGTCGGCCGGCATTCCTATTTTGAGCGCCCCCTTCGGATTTGGAACGTATACTTTCACCGCGTACACGAGATCGGCCCGCTCATCCCGCGTCTGCACGGGAGTCGGCGTGAACTCGGCCTTCGTGGATATCCATCTCACGTTTCCGGGGAGCGTGAGCAGCTTCCCGCCACCCTGATCGACGTGAACCTGAACCTGTTGTCCGAGCTTCACGGCGGAGAGCTGCTTCTCAGTGATGTATGCACGCAGAATCAGGGTGTCGACGTCGGCGATCTTGTAGAGCGGCTGCCCGGATTGAACCACCTCTCCGGTCTTCACATAAGTCGCGAGCACCGTTCCCGCTTCCGGGTTGATCACTTTGCTCTTCGCGATTTGATCGTTGATCTGGGCCACCCGCGCGGAACCAGAGGACGCGTCGCGAGACACGCTTTGCTGTTGCGCCTTCGCAGCCCCGATCTGGGCCACGAGCGTCCTGTAGTCGCGCTCCGCCTGATCCCGCTGCTGCGCGGTGGCGGCGTGCTCCTCGAACAGCCGTTGCATTCGCTCGTAATTGCGGAGGGCGATGCCAATCTGCGCCTGATAGACCTCGATCTGTTTGCCCGCTTCCCCAACCCGCGCCGCGGTCGCCTGCTGCTGCGCCACGAGCTGCGCCCGCTCGAGCGCGAGCTGCGTCGTGTCTACGACTGCGACGACCTCTCCGACGCGCAGGGTCGAGCCTTCGACGGGGGTGAAAGAGGTCAACTGACCGCTGGCCTGCGCCGACACCGAAACTTCGTCCGCCTCGAAATTGCCGTAGGCGTCGGGGTCATTTGCGTGGTGGCACGCGGCAGCGCTCACGAACAAAACACCGATCGCCATGCGCGGAGATAAAATGTGGGTGCGCATCAGCGTGCCTCGATGCCCAGCGTGTTGAGGAACCGCGCACGAGCCTGGGCAAGCTCCACGCGGTGCAGCGCGCGAGCGGTGCGCGCACTCAGAACATCGGTCTGGCGGTCGACGTAATCGGCCGACGTCACCACCCCTTCATTGAATCGCGCCCGCGTCTCGGAGAGAATGCTTTCGCGGAGCGCCACGATCTCGTCGTCGTCGCGGACGGAGGTCTCGAGCCGATCTATGGTTGCGAGATCCTGTTCGGTCCCACGACGGAGATTTTCGGTGAACTGCTGCTCCTCCGCGGAGATGATCTGCCGCTGGAGCGCGAGGATCTCGCGATCGCGATTCACCGTCCCCCACGTCCAGGGCGACCATTGGAGTTGAACGCCGGTGAGCCAGTAGCTGTCGAATTTGGTGCTGAGGGGATTTAGTCCGGGCCGCCCGTAGCCCGCGCGTCCAAACGCCGAGACGCGCGGCAGATCCTTTGCCTTGCGCGCGCGCTCCTGCTGTTCGAGCACCGCTAGGGAGCGTGCGAACCGTTCGTACTCGGGGCGAGAGCGGAGAATCGAGAGCGAGTCGCGAGCGCGAGCGACCTGGGCAGAGAGATCGGTCGAGCCGAGAATCGTGGTGCTGTCGTACGACTTGCCCGTCAGGTCGGTAAGAATCGCGAGCGCTGCGCGTCGACTCGCTCCGGCTTCGGCCAGCGATTGACGGCGCCGCAGGATCTCCGCGCGAAGGCCTTTTTCCTCGCTCTGCAGTGCGGTACCCTCCCGCACCCGCGCCGCGGCCACCCGGTGCTGCGACTCGAGGTCCGTAATGGTCAGCACCAGCTCGGCAACCTGAGATTGAGCCTGGAGAGCGGCGAAAAACGCATCGCTCACGTTCTGGCGCAAAGGATAAAGCTCGGCGCGCAGCCGCGCCTGCGACTCGGCGAGCTGCGCATCTTCGACGGCGCGGCGCGGACCGATGCTCGGGTCGTACAGCGTCTGTCCGGCCGCGAGGTGCGCATCGTACGTGTCGTGCGGCGGAGTAGGCACGGTGATTCCACCCGGCAGCGCAATCGGGATCCGCGCCACGTCGGACTGGTACTGCGCCTGACCTTCCAGTGCGAGCGTCGGCCTCCTTTCGGCGGTGAGATTCGCCTGCCGCAGGCGCGACTGGGTCATGAGCAGGGCGAGCTCGCGTCCGCGCGGGTCGCGCATGACAGCGGTGTCCTGAAGCGCGCCAAGGCGCAGCGAGTCAGGCGCTGTTGGCCTCCGCTGGTCGGGGGCCGGATTCTGCGACTTTGCCCGCACAGCGGGCGTGAGCAGGCCAAACGCGATGAGGACGACGTGACGGTGCATCATGGCCGGAGCGCTCCACGGAAGAATGCAGGGAGCTCTTTCTTCCGCTGGTCGATGAAGCGCATGAAGGCGGCGTCGTCCATGCCGAAAACGATTGATAGCATGGGCCGGGCGGCGAAGGGGAAAATGCAGAGCGAGATGAGATTGATCACGAACTGTTGCGGCTTGATGGGTCGCATCGTGCCGTCGCGAACCCGCTCGTTGATCTGGCGCTCCATGGTCTTGAGCAGGGAAGGCATTACGGCTTTTGGATCGGCGCCGATGGCGCCCGAGAGGAGCTGCTGCACGCGCTCCGGGTGATGGTGCAGCTCGGAGATCAGATAGCCCGGAACGAACAGGTTCTGCGAGAGGTTGTCGAGATAGATCGTGATCAGCCGGTCGATCTTCTCGTCGAGCGAGATCTCGGCACCGAGCGTCTGGACGAGCGCCGGGAATATGCGGGAGGCGACCTGCTGAAAGACGGCGGCGCTGAGGCGCTCCTTGGTGCGGAAATAGTAATGGAGCAGCGCCTGATTCACGCCGGCCTCCGCCGCAATCTCCTGCATTCGGGCGCCGGCGCTTCCGTGGCGAAGGAATACCGCGCGGGCAGCCTCCAGAATGCGCTGCTCGGTCGCTACTTCGCGCGCCGCGATCTTCGAGCCGGGCTTCCGCTCCGTCGCTCTGGCTGCCGCCCGGCCGCTGGCGGCTCGACGCTTTGTGGCCTGTTTAATCATAGAGTTTAATCAGATAGTTAATACCGGGGGATAATAGCTGAGAACGTGTGTTTTGCAAGACCATGGCTCAACAGCCCCCATCTCGTTCTTCTCCGGTTCTTCCGTCTGGCGCCCGGCGAGCCTTCTGCTACTATGAAGAAGACCCCAAGAAAGGAGAAAGCATGACTACCGCAGCACCCAGCTCTACCGCCACCGCCGCCGTCGCCGAGGAGCTCGTCTCCTTCTGCAAGGCCGGAAATTTCATGGGAGCGATCGAGAACCTTTACTCCCCGGACATCGTGAGCGTCGAATCGATGGAAAGCGAAACGATGCCACGCGAAATGAAGGGAATTGACGCGATCCGCGGAAAGAACCAATGGTGGGGGGAGAACCACGTCGTGAATTCCTCCGTCGTCGAGGGACCCTTCGTCGGTGAGGACAAGTTCGCCGTCTACTACAACCTCGACGTGACGTTCAAGCCGACCGGGAAGCGCACTCCGATGGAAGAGATGGCGCTCTACGAAGTGAAGGACGGGAAGATCGTGCGCGAGCACTTCTTCTACAGGACGTCATAGGACGTTGACCACCTGACGGTCACGACTACGCGCGCGGACGGATCCGCGCGAACGGACACAGCGTCCATCCTGGAAACGGCGTCGGTAGCCACCGACGCCGGTTCTGTTCCGCGCGATCCCTCCGCTTCGCAGCGGCTGGCGATCGAAGCGGCGGCGAAGCCGTTACTCGTGCTCGCGGGCCCGGGCGCTGGGAAGACTTTCTGCCTGATCCGGCGCATCGGATTCCTGATCGACAAGCTCGGCATCAAGCCCGAGCGGATCTGCGTCTTCACTTTCACCAACAAGGCCGCCGGCGAAATCGCCGAGCGCCTTGCGGGCGAGCTCGGGCCGAGCGTGGAGCTTGTCAAGCGCGGGACCATCCACGCGTTCTGCGCCGAGCTGCTGCGCGAGTTCGGCGAGCACGTGGGATTGCAGCCCGGCTTTGGGATTGCCGACGAGCCCGATCAGAAAGCCGTGCTTCGCCGGCTCAAAGTTCCGGCGAAAATGCAGAAGAGCGTCCTCGACGCATTCGCGCGCTACCGGTTCCGTGGCGAGCCGATGGGCCACCGTTATCAGAAATACTACGACGGCTACCGACACATGATGGAGGAGCGCAATGTCGCGGACTTCGACACGCTCATCCTGAAAACGGCCGAGCTGCTCCGAATTGCGGCGGTGGCTGCGCAGGTGCGAGCACGCTGGGATGTCGTACTCGTGGACGAGTTCCAGGATCTCAATCCGATCCAGTACTCCGTCGTTCGCGAGCTCGCCCGCGACCATCGCCACATCTTCGTCGTTGGTGACGACGAGCAGTCGGTCTATTCCTGGACGGGCGCCGATCCGAAGGTGTTCAATGATCTCAGGAATGACTTCGGGATCGCGCTCGCGGATGTGATTCACCTGCGCGACAACCACCGCTGCCCGCCCGCGGTGCTCGACCTCGCACGCCGCCTGATCGGGATAAACGAATCCATCTTCGAGAACCGGGAGTCGCAGCGGACCACTCACGACTCGCCATTTCCGGTGACCGCGCTGACGTTCGCCGACGACGAGGGCGAGACCACCTGGATCATGGATGATCTCCGGCGCGACCGCTCGAAGCACGAAGGAAAGCTGGGCTGGGGCGACGTGGCGCTGCTCTACCGAACCCACAAGATCGGAAGCGCGATCGAGACCGCATTCCTGAACGCTGGTATTCCGTGCCGCCTGGCGCAGGGACGCGCGCTCGCGGATGACAAGGTCGTCGCCTACGTCCTCGCCGCGCTGCGGGTGATCGCGAATCCCCACGACGAGATCCAGCAGGAGCTGTTCTACCAGACCGTGCTTCCCGCCCCGCTCATCGACAGCGCTCGAGCCTGGGCAGAGGATGCGGGACGGAGTCTCGTTCAGCATCTCGAGCACATGGCGCGCACACTTCCGCGCGAGCACGGAGACCGCAAGAAGATCTGGCGCGGCTACTTCGCCCTCCAGAACCTTGACGCCCTCGGGAAGAGCCACACCTCTCTGAGATCGCTCGTCGAAGCCATTCTCTCGGAGAAGGTCGGCACGTACCGCACTGTTCTCGAGGAGCACCAGGAAGACCTCAGCGACCCCGCCTCGCACGAGGAAGTGGTCGGAATGGCCGAGCGGATTCAACGAGTCGTCGCAGACGGACGACCCGTCTGGATTCCACGTTCCGGCGGCGCCGAGATAGCCGCCAAGAAAATGCTGACGGAGATGGGCGTGCTCACCGTAACGCTGGGCGGAGCGCCGGCCGCCGACGCGCTGCGGATCCGGGCAGAGGATTTCCCCCTGCTCGGATTCGGCCTCGGGCTCTTCAAGACAGCGCAGCTCGTGCGCACCACGGCGTTCGCAAACACGTTTCGCGACTTCACGACGATCGATCTCGAGACGACGGACAAGGACGTCGAGGGCGCCGAGATCGTCGAGATCGCCGCCGTGCGGGTGCGAAATGGCAAGATCGTGGACCAGTACCAGACACTGGTGAAGCCACGCGTACCGATCACATTGGGTGCGGCGGCGACGCACGGAATCTCCGAGGAGGATGTCGCCGACTCGCCCCACTTCGAGTCGATCTGGCCGGAGTTCCGGGATTTCTGCGGCGCCGACGTTCTCATTGCGCACAACGGCTATGTGTTCGATTTCCCGATCCTGCGGAGAATGGCTGCGAAGCTCCCGCGCGGAACCGATTTCTCGACGTACGACACGCTGCCACTCGCCCGGACGCTGCACGCCACCAGCCGCCGGCTGGAGCACCTCGCCAAACGTTATGGCATCCCGCCCGGCCAGTCCCACCGCGCGCTCGACGATTGTCGCACGCTCGCGCAGCTCTTCCCAATGCTGAGCGAAACTAGAATCGAGTACGCCCGCAAGACCGCGCTCGTGAATCTCCTCGATCAGCTCGGAATCATGCTCGCGCTCAGCGATCGCGATTCGCTGTGTGACGAAGCGCGCAAGATCTTCGAGTACGTTCCCGCCTACTCGCTCGGGCGTCACAGCGATTGTCTCGACCGCTACAATTCCGAGCGCGAGCTGAGCGGAGACACCTCACTCCCCACGGTCGACGATCTGATCACGCTCCTCGGCGGCCACCAGCTGATGGAGCGGCTGCGGTCCGAGCGCTCGGCCGAGAAACGATATCCGGAAACGATGGGGCGACTGCGCCGGCTGATCGAGGCCTGCTCTGTTGGGGATTTGCCGGAGCAGATATCCGCATTCCTCGAGCGAGCCATTCTCTCCCGGTACGATGGGGCGGAGCCGCAGAAGAATCGCGTCAATCTTCTGACGATGCACTCGACCAAGGGGCTGGAGTTCTCCCGCGTGTACATCGTCGGTGTCGAAGACGAGCAGCTGATTCCGACGCCGCGAAATGGAGTTCTTGGAAAACTGGATCTGGAGGAAGCGCGCCGGCTACTCTACGTCGGGATGACGCGGACGATCGATCGTCTGGTCATGACCCGCGTGCAATCACGGGGCGAGAAGGGCACGGGCGGGCACCGGTTCCTGGATGAGATGGGATTGAGTCTGAGCTCGGCGCGCTGACGGCTGGCATCCACAATATTGAGGCAAGGGATAGTAGACCGACTGGCTCCATGATCAACGTTGCGGTGAGCGGGTGACCCGCCAGATCGTATTCCCAACGTCGTCCGCAACGAGCAGCGCGCCCTCCTTGTCGATCGCGACGCCAACCGGCCGCCCCTTCGCCTCTCCATTCCCGGTGAGAAATCCGGTCAGGACGTCGATCGGCTGCCCGCTCGGCTTTCCGTTCGCGAATGGAACGAAGATCACCTTGTAACCACTTCGCGGCTTGCGATTCCAGGAGCCATGCTGCCCAACGAACATTCCGCTGTTGAACCGCGCCGGCAGCGCCTTCGCTCCGGACCAGGTGAGGCCGAGCGATGCGGTGTGGGGCCCGAGCGCATAGTCGGGGATGATCGCGCGGTCGATCAGCTCGGGATGCTGCGGCTCCACTCGATAATCGACGTGCTTGCCGTAGTAGCTGAACGGCCAGCCGTAGAATCCGCCGTCGCGCACCGAGGTGATGTAGTCGGGGACGAGATCGCTGCCGAGCTCGTCGCGCTCATTTACCGCGACCCACAGGGCATGACTCTCCGGCTCCCACGCGAGGCCTACCGGATTGCGAAGACCGGATGCGAAGACGCGATGGTTGCCGGTGGCTCGATCGATCTCCCAAATCGCTGCGCGCGTTTGCTCGTGAAGGTATCCGTTCTCCATGGCGTTGCTGTTGGAGCCTACGGAGGCATATAGCTTGGTTCCATCCGGTGTGGCGATGACGTTCTTCGTCCAGTGATGGTTGATCCGGCCCGCCGGCAGGTCTAGCAGTTTTACCCCGGGCGCAACGATGTTCGTCGCGCCTGTGATGTACGGGAAGCGCACGATGGCGTCGCTGTTGGCGACGTAAAGTGCGTCGCCGACCAGCGTCATCCCGAAAGGCGAATACAGTCCCGACAGGAATACGGAGCGCGTGTCGACGATCCCGTCCCCATCGGTATCCCGCAGCAGGACGATGCGATTCGGGCTCGGCACGGCGCCGCCGCCCTTTGCCTGAAAGAGTCTGAAGAAGAATCCCTTGATTCCCTTTCCGTCATCCGGCCGCTTCGGGGCGTTCGTCTCCGCGACGAGGACGTCGCCGTTCGGAAGGACGTAGAGCCAGCGGGGATGATTCAGTCCGCGCGCGAATGCGCGAACCATGAGTCCATCACCTGCTACCGGTGTAGCGGCGTCCGACCAGGGCTTCGCCGTCGCGACGCCGATGACGGGTATCAGCGACTCTTTCGGGCGCGGGATGACCGGGTGGACACCGGTCTCGGCGGAAACTGGCACGCGTGCCGCCGACCCGCAGGCGGCAACAAATGAGGCAGCGCCAAGCAAACAAAGTCGGGGGAAAATGCGTCGCATAAAGCTCGAGTGAGCGCAAGAATCACGCACATTGCGAGCGGATGATAAGTTTGAGTTTATGGTTGAGCGCGAACGGCAGCGAACAGGCGGCGAGTGGCGCGTCCCGGTCGGCGGTGTGGAAACCTCGGCCGTTTTCGAGCCGGCGACGGGCGAGGCGGAGGAGGGGGTAGTCTTCGTCTGTGCCCACGGCGCCGGCGGAAACATGAACGATCGTGGACTCCTTCAGACCGCGAATGCCCTGCGCGAGCGCGGCTTCGGCGTCGTGAGGTTCAACTTCCTCTACAAGGAAAAGAAATCGGGCCGCCCCGACCCGATGCCGCGACTCAAGGAATGCTACTCGGCCGTCGTCGCGCGCGCGCGCCAGGAGCTGAACCCAAAAACGTTAATCATCGGAGGACGCTCGATGGGCGGCCGAGCCGCATCGATGCTCGCCGCGGATGGATTCGAGTGCAATGGGCTGCTGCTGCTCGCTTATCCACTGCATCCGCCCGGCCAGCCAGAGAAGCTCCGCGACGATCACCTCCCAGCGATCAAAGTCCCCGTGATCTGCTTCAATGGCACCCGAGACCCCTTCTGCACACCGAGCCTGATGGAACAGGTTCTCAAGCGGGTGACGACGAAGTGGGAGATGCATTGGGTGGAGGGCGCGGACCACAGCTTTCACGTCCCCAAGTCTTCGGGTAAGACGGACGCCCAGGTTCTCACTGAGATCGCCGACGCGAGCCGGACCTGGCTGTCGGGCATCTGAACCGCAGGTCCTTGACAATCATTGGGACCAGTTGTATTTAACCTGGTAGTTACTTAACCCAACGGTTTATCAAATGCCTCCCGACCGCCTCTCGACCGTTTTCAGCGCGCTCTCCGACCCAACCCGACGGGCGATCCTCTCGAAGCTGGCCCTCAGCGGAGAAACCTCGGTCACCGCGCTCGCGAAACCGTTCCGGATGAGCCTCCCCGCCGTCTCCAAGCACCTCCGAGTGCTCGAGGATGCGGGGCTGATCTCCCGCGCCCGCGACGCGCAGTGGCGACCCGCCCGTCTCCAGGCAGCGCCGCTCAAGGATGTCTCCGATTGGGTAGGAACCTACCGGCGCTTCTGGGAGCAACGCTTCGATCGCCTGGACAACTACTTACAGGAACTTCAAAAGAAGGAGAAGAAAAATGGCCGCCCCAAGCGCAGCAAATAAGCGCGACACCGCATCGGCGGAGCCAACGCTCGTCATCAAGCGCACATTCGATGCGCCGCGCGATCTCGTCTGGAAAGTCTGGTCGGATCCCGAACAGGCGAAGAAGTGGTGGGGTCCGGATGGCTTCACCGCGCCTGTGGTAGAGCTGGACGCCCGTCCCGGCGGAAAGTGGCGCGCCCTCATGCGATCACCCGATGGCAAAGACATTTGGCAGCACGGTGTTTACCGCGAGATTGTCCCACCCGAGAAGATCTCTTTCACTTTCATCTGGGACGCCCAACCCGACCACGAAATGCTTGTCAGCATAACCTTTGCGGAACGCGGAAAGAAAACCGAGATGACATTCCGTCAGGGGCTCTTCGAGTCGGCTGACGAGCGCAACGGACACGAGGGCGGCTGGAGCCAGAGCTTCGATCGCTTCGCGGCGTATCTCAAAACGATGAAAGGAGACAAGCATGCTAGGTGACAAAGACGCTGTCGCAACGATCGCGGTGAAGGATCTGAAGGCCGCAAAGAAATTCTATGAGGGCGCGCTGGGCCTGAAGGCCAACCCGTCTACCCAACCCGAAGTGCTCGAGTACAAGAGCGGAAGCTCGAAAGTGCTTGTCTACAAGTCGCAATACGCGGGGACCAACAAAGCCTCGGCCGTCACCTGGTTTGTCGACGATATGGACGAGCTTGTGCGGACGCTCAAGGGCAAGGGAGTCAAGTTCGAGCACTACGACCTGCCGGGACTGACTCTGAAAGGCGACATCCACGTCGCGGGTAAGATGAAAGCCGCATGGCTCAAGGATCCCGACGGCAACATTCTCGCGCTGGTCGGTGGATAGGGGATCCATCCCGGGCTTCGTGTCCCGAAAGCTCTGATTTTTCAACAAGTTAGCCGCTCCAAAAAAAAGGCCGCCGCGAATTGTCGATTTCGCGGCGGCTCGTTCGTCGCCTGTGTAGAGCCCGGATCAATCCGGTGGCAAGACCCCCGGAACCGCGGCCGCGAACCGAAACCATTCAGGAGAGACTACAATGCGATTCATGGTGATAGTGAAGGCCGACAAGGACTCGGAGGCTGGCGTCCTTCCCGACAAGAAGAGCTTTGACGAAATGGGCAAGTTCAACGAAGAGCTCGTGAAGGCTGGCGTTCTGCTCGCGGCCGAGGGACTTCAGTCCAGTAAAAAGGGCGCGCGCGTGAGGTTCTCGGGAAGCAAGCGGACCGTGATCGACGGACCCTTCGCCGAGACGAAGGAGCTGATCGCGGGCTTCTGGCTGTGGCAGGTGAAATCGCTGGCCGAAGCGATCGAATGGGTGAAGCGTGCCCCCAATCCCTTTCCGGGCAAGGAATCCGAGATCGAGATTCGCCAGGTGTTCGAGGCAGACGATTTCGGTCCCGAGCTCGTGTCCGAGGAGAGGAAGCAGAGGATGCAAAACGTTGCGCAGATCCAGGGAAGAGAAGCTCGGTAAGCAGAGATGGTGCTGCATCGGCGTCTCCGTCCGCCAAGGCCGGTCAGAAGCCGCGTGGGAAGATTGGCGCAAGGGCGTAGCCTCGCCGCGTCAGCACTTGCAGGAGAGCGCGAAGATGGTGTGATTGGAGGCCGTGACGGCCTCCGATACCCATCGCGCGATCGACGCAGTCTGGCGAATCGAATCCGCGAGACTGATTGCCGGTCTTACGCGGATCGTGCGCGATGTCGGTCTCGCTGAGGACCTCGCGCAGGACGCTCTCCTTGCCGCTTTGGAGCGGTGGCCGGATTCGGGCGTCCCTGACAACCCCGGCGCGTGGCTCATGGCCACCGCGAAGCATCGCGCGATCGACACGTTCCGACGAGCCGAGCGGATCGAGCGCAAGCACGAGGAGCTCGGTCACGAGCTCGAGTCAGAGCAGGAGCGGGCGGTGCCGGATATGGACGAAGCGATCGACGACGACATCGGCGACGATCTTCTGCGCCTAGTGTTCATATCCTGTCATCCCGTGCTTCCCAGGGAAGCGAGGACCGCGTTGACGCTCCGCCTGCTCGGTGGTCTCACCACCGATGAAATAGCGCGCGCGTTTCTCGTTCCGGAGCCGACCGTCGCGCAACGAATCGTCCGCGCCAAGCGGACGCTCTCCGAGCGCAAGATCCCTTTTGAGGTACCACGTGGAGCCGAGCTGGGCGCCCGATTGTCATCGGTGCTGGAAGTCATCTACCTCGTGTTCAACGAAGGCTACTCGGCGACCGCCGGTGACGACCTGGTGCGACCCGCGCTCTGCGAGGATGCGCTTCGCCTCGGCCGTATCGTGGCCGAACTCGCTCCGGAGGAGCCGGAGGTCCACGGGCTCGTCGCGCTAATGGAAATCCAGGCGTCGCGTCTCCGCGCGCGGACCGGCCCGTCGGGGAAGGCGATACTGCTGCTCGATCAGGATCGCGGGCGCTGGGATCAGATCCTCATCCGCCGCGGACTCTCGGCGCTCGAGCGCGCGGAGAAGCTCGGTGGCGCGAATGGCCCGTATGCGCTGCAGGCGGCGATTGTCGCCTGTCATGCGAGAGCGCGTACCGCGGCGGAGACGGACTGGCGTCGCATCGCTTCGCTGTACGATGCGCTGGCGGCGGTCACACCATCACCGGTCGTCGAGCTAAATCGCGCGGTTGCGGTCGCGATGGCTTTCGGACCGGCGGAGGGTTTGAAGATCATCGATGCGCTGAAGTCGGAGCCGTCGCTCAAGGGCTACCATTTGTTGCCGGCGGCGCGCGCGGATCTCCTGGAAAAACTGGGTCGCTTCGACGAGGCGCGTACAGAGTTCGAGCACGCTGCGTCGCTCACGCGAAACGCCCGAGAGCGCGAGCTGCTGCTCGAGCGCGCGAAGGCGCAGAACGCGGGCAATCACACTCACAAAAAGGGAAAATAAAATGGGAGTCGGTGCGCAAGCCGTCGCGGTCTCGAAGGGTCAGCTCTGGACCGGACGCATACTCAGCGGCCTCGCCGTGTTGTTCATGCTTTTTGATGCGATCATACACGTCATGAAGCCGGCACCCGTGGTCGACAGCTTTGGGAAGCTGGCATTTCCGTTGAGCGCCGCCGTCCCGCTCGGGATCATCGAGCTCGTCTGCATTGCCCTGTACGTGATTCCGGGTACCTCGGTGTTCGGGGCAATCCTGCTCACAGGTTATCTTGGAGGGGCAATTGCGACCCAGGTGCGTGTAGATGCTCCACTCTTCAGCACCACTCTCTTCCCGATCTATGTCGCGCTGTTTCTCTGGGGAGGGCTTTACTTCCGCGACGACCGGGTGCGCTCGCTCATACCTCTGCGACGCTGATTATTCGGAGATGACTTGATGAGAACGACCACGAACACTCGCACGCTCGCAAGATTCGTCGTGCTAAGCATCGCCGCGGCGATTTTTGTCGTCGCGCCAATCGCGTCGGCGCAACGGACCATCGGACGC
>DASWBC010000467.1:0-5695 GCA_036390815.1 Gemmatimonadaceae bacterium | reverse complement strand
AGGCCGCGCCGCGGGCAGGACTACTCGCCTCATGGTCATCATCCATGAAGCGCCGAGCCCGCGCGCGGCGTCCTCGAGCGACGCATCCATTTGTCGAAGAGAAGATTCCACTGCTGAAGCAACGAGCGGAATGTCGCGAATGAAATAAGCCAGCGGCAGTATCCAGAACGTTCCCACCAGCAGCACCCGGCCGGTCAACAGATCATTCCGGTTGAAAGTCGCGGCGAGACCGAGCGCGATTGCGGTCGCGGGTATCGCCCACGGGAGCGCGACGAGAAGCTCCAGCAGCCCTCGGCCCCCGAACTTTCGCAGCACGATCAGATATCCCGCGATGAAGCACACGACGAGATTCGCCGCCGTCGCGATGAGCGCCATTGAAACACTATTCGTAATCGGCTTCCACAGCTCGCTCTCGGTGAAAAGCCGCCGGTAGTTCTCGAAAGTGTATTCGGGCGGCAGCACCTGCGTGGTCCAGGCTCCATCCCGCGCAAAGGAGACGAGTATGACCATCAGATGCGGAAGCACCAGTGCAACCACTATCACCGCCGACGCGACAGTGGTGAAAATCTGGATGCGCCGGGAGCGAATTGTCCGACGAGAGCGTCCACCCTTGCTGGCGAGTGTGTACCTACGTTTTCTGTCGAGCCAGCGGAACAATACCAGCCCCGCGACGGCGCTCAACGCCAGTACCGTCGTCTCGACGTAAGCGAGTCCCATCGCTCCGTTCGTTTTCGAGGCCAGGATCTGCGTCGAGAGAACCCGCAGTCCGCCGCCGAAGACGTATGGCGCCGAGAACGAACCCAGGGCATTCATGAAGACGAGAAGCGCCGATCCTGCGACCGCCGGCATTAGCAATGGCAGCGTCACCCGCCTCAGTCGCTGCCATGTATTCGCGCCAAGCCCCGACGCTGCCTCGTCAAGCGTGGCATCGAACCTCTCGAGCCCGGCGGAGACGAACAGGAAAACGTAGACGTACATCGTGTACGCGTGGACGAACACGATCGCGCCCACTCCCTTGAGCCGCCACGGAGCCTCCGCCATTCCGAGCGCGCGCTGTACCACTCGCGTGACGAGTCCGCTCTCGCCGTACAGAAAAAGAAAGGCGATCACTCCAACCAGCGGCGGGAGCGCGGCCGGAAGCGTCGCCACCGCGCGAAGGAGCCGCCGGCCGGGAAACTCGAATCGTCCGAGCAGAAAGGCCAGTGGAACTCCGATCGCCAGCGAGGCGAAAACCGAGGCGACCGAAATGACGAGGCTGGTCCACAGCGCTTCACGGTCAGCGGGGCTGGCGGCAAACTCGCGCCAGTGGCCAAGGCCGTCCTCGAAGCTTCCCGCGATCACCGCCACGTTCGGGTACACCACCGTCCAGAGCAGAAGCGCCATCACCGGCAGCGCGATGAGCCAGCTCTGTCGGCGTGCCAACGCTTTCACGCTGGCACCAGCGGAAAGGGTCCCTTGAGCGGCGAGATCGAAATATTGTCATCCTCGTGCGCGTCTCCCGACAGCGACTCCACGTCGACGCTGATGCCGTCGGCGAGCTGGACGCGGTACACGATCACGCCGCCCGCAAATCGCCGGTTGGCAATGCGCCCGCGCCAGGCGAGAACCCCGGCGCTTCTCGACAGCTCCAGCGCATCGGGCCGCAACACGACGAATGCAGTCTCCAGATGAGGGGCCACTCCCTTCGGACGGGTGACATTGAGATCGCGCGCGACGCCGCCGATTGTCACCGTGGCCGTGCTCCCCTTATCGACAGCAGGCACGATGCTCCCTCGTCCGATGAACGCCGCCACTTCGCGAGAGACAGGAGCGTTGTACAGCTCCTCCGGCGTACCTACCTGAAGAAGCTTGCCTTTCTTCAGGAGCGCGATGCGGTCCGCGACCGCGAATGCATCTTCCTGATCGTGCGTGACGAAGAGCGCCGGCACGCCGACCCTGCGCAGCATCGCCCGCAGGTCGTCCCGCATCGCATGACGCAACGTAGGATCGAGATTGGAGAGCGGCTCGTCGAGCAGCAGTGCCCGGGGCTCGATCACCAGCGCGCGCGCGAGCGCAACGCGTTGCTGCTCACCACCTGACAAAGACTGAATCGGCCGGCTCCCCGCGCCCTCGAGGCCAACGCTTGCGAGAGCGGCGCGTGCCTTCACCAGCCTCTCCACCTTGCTCAGGCCGCGCGCCTCGAGACCGAACGCGACGTTGTCCTCCACTGGCATGTGGGGAAAGAGCGCGTAGTGCTGAAACACCATTCCGAATCCGCGGCGCTCGGGTGGGACTCTCGTGATGTCCTTTCCGCCGAGTGTGACTGTCCCCGAGTCTGGAGTCTCGTAGCCAGCCGCCATGCGGAGAGTAGTCGTCTTGCCCGAGCCCGATGCTCCCACCAGAGCCAGCAGCTCACCCGGACCGACTTCGAACGAGACGTTGTCGACCGCCGTGAACTCGCCGAAACGGCGTGTCACCCCATTCAGGGCGAGGGGTCCCCGTACGTTTTTGTCGTCTCTGTTTTCACTGCGCGCCAACCCATCCGGCGCGCCGGTCATTGTCTCTGTCCGCGATTCCTGATGTTGGCGTCCCAGTACTTCATCCACTCGTCGAGATGCGCGGCCATCACTTCACGATCGACTGGCATCGGCTTGATCTGCGCCATCGCATCGCGGATCCATGAGGGCAGCTTCGATACCGGAATGTCCTTGCGCGCAGGGATGCGGAGAAACGAATCGGCGGCCGCGATCATCGCCTCGGGTGTCGTCACGTACTCATAGTACTCCTCGGCTTCCTTCGGATGCTTGCTTCCGCGCACGATCGCGATTCCATCCACCAACAGCGGAGTTCCACTCGTTGGAATGACGTACTTGATGGGGATGCGGGTGCGCTGCTCGAGTGTGGCGAAGTCGGGCATGTCCCACATCGTGACGACACCCTCCTGCCGGCCGAGCTTCTGATAGAGAATCGTCGGATTCAAAACGTAGTCTCTCGTGTTCGCATCCAGCTTTCGGAGCCACTCATAGCCTGCATCGGGCTTGCCGGTTTGCGCAATCGACCGCGCCATGATCGCGCCGAAGATCGCCCGCATCGTGCCCGACGCGATCGGATCGCGAATCAGAATCTTCCCCTTCCATTTCGGATCGAGAAGATCGTCCCAGTCCTTCGGCGCGTCGGCGTCCTTCACCGCGTCGCGGTTGTAGCCGATTACCTCGGGAGTGAGATACGTCCCGTACCAGTTGTCGTGCGCTTCGCGGGCGTCGGGATCGATGGCCGTCGCCCACGTCGGCTTGTAGGGCTGCAGCAGATCTTCCTTGGTCGCGCGATCGAACGCCTCCGCCGGCGCGCCGAACCAGACGTCAGCCTGCGGATTCGGCTTCTCGGCCCGCACGCGCTCGAGGACTTCCTGCGAGCCCATGTCCACCCACTGGACATCGATGTCGGGGTGAGCTTTCTCGAATCCCTTTTCAAGGTACTCGAGCAGCTCCTTCCCGTGCGGGGAGTAGACGATGAGAACTTTGCGATTGTCCGAGCTGCACGCCGAGAGCACGAGCGCTCCTATGGTGGCGAGCCACGCCGCGCGGCGGAGCCTCATTCGATGAACGCCACAGAATACGTTACTGCCGGGCGAAGCCTCACCATGAGCACCACGAATACGTTACTGCCGGGCTCCGCCTCATCGAATGGTGTTGCCGCCGAGGAGGTTGGCGAAGATACGCGCGCCGCCGGGGACTCCAGCGGGCAGCTGCCGAAAGAGCGCGAGCGGGACGTAGATGTAAGTCCCGCGCCCATACGGTGCGGCGAGAATGGCAGCGCGGTTGGACGGCTCGCCCGGATCGCTCATCGCCAGCATGGTGCGGTAGTGCGAATCGAACGTCGAAGGCATGTATGACGCCCGCTCCTGCACCCAGCCGTTGAAATCGTCCTGGGTGATCTTGTTCGGGGCGTTGAGCAGCGGCGATTGCGGATCCGTGAAAGTCACCGGTGCGTTTTCGTCTGTGACGCGCTCCGCAGGCTGCTTGAGTGTGATCGGATAAGGCATGATGCCCGGGCGCTGCATCTCGCCCTGTCCATACTGCACGACGAGCCTACCACCGTTCCGCACATACGCGAGCAGGTAATCATTGTTGGCCTGAAGACCCTGACTCGATTGATACGCGCGCGGTCCGACGACAACCGTTGTGAATCGAGTGAGGTCGGTCCGCGGAAGATCGTCCGCATCAACTATCGTGAGCGGAACGCCGAGCTGCTGGAGGACCGGCGCGACATTGTCGCCGACTCCCGGGACGTACGCAACGTTGAGTCGCGCGGGCAGGACGACGTCAACCGCGTTGACGCTGATCGTGGACGGCCGATAGATCCGCTGCGGATTGATGTGCGGATACTCAATCGGGACGTACCCCGTTCGATACGACTGTCCCTTCGCCGCTGCGGTCGCCGCAATCTCGTGAACACCGCGCGGCAGGGTTCCTCTTACCTTGAACGTGAGTGTCCGCGTGGCTCCAGGCGCCATTACAACGGTGCGTGCGAGCGAATCCGCCGACAAGCCACGCGGCAGCAAGATAGTGACTGTCACCGGTGTCGAGTCGCTGAGTGCCGAACGCAACGTCGTTTTGAGCAGCTGGTTGAACGGTCCGTTTGCTCGTGCCATGGTGACAGCCTGGTCGAGCGTGATGGAAACTCCTGGCGCCACAATGAGCGGGCGTTGTACGTCTCCACGCACCTGATCGACGTAATGGAACACGATGGGAGCACTCAGGTAAACCGGACCCGGGGTCGCGAAGATATGCGCGCCTCGACGTAACTCCCGCTCATCCTCCGAGATTCCGGAAATTTTCGGCGCGAATAAATCACCGTTCCGTGGAGTCGCGAGCCACCATGGCTGCGATAGCTCCCGTCCGACATACCACTGCGTCCACCTATATGAAGAGTCAGGAAGGACGATTCGCGGCCGCCCATCGACTTGGATCGCTGGGATCCCAATCGGCACTCGCCCTCGATTGTAGATCGCCAGACTGATTTTCGCCGAATCCCCAAGCGCAAGAGCCTGACGGTCGGCGACTGCTTCGAGCTCGATCGGAGGCGGGCGGTCCGGCGGACTCGCGCGTCCGTCACGCACGATGTACTTGCCAACTGTGTCGAGTCCCGCGAAGATCGAGCTCTCCTCCTTTGCCGCCGGCGCTGGCACGCGCGAATCCTCGCGCGTCAGATAGTCCCATACCACTCCCTTGCGCCTCAGCGTGCCCTGCCCCTGAGACTTGTGCTGGGAGCGGCTGTCAGCCGCTATCTCCTGATAGGAGAGCCCAAGATACGGATTGTATTCCCCGACGTTGATTGCGAGTGTGCGATCTTGTGGGGAGAACCGCGCGAGCCGGTAGAACTTGAGAGGCGTCCAAGGCGCGCCAAACTGACCTGCAGGGAACCGAACAGTATCCGCCGCCAGCTTGTACGCGTCGCGTGCGACGAGCGCCGATACCTGGTGATGGCCGTGCCCGTCGCGCGGCGTGCCCGAGAATGTCGTGATCACTATCTGTGGCCGGAACGCGCGCATCACCGTGATCACGTCACGCAGAAGTGAATCCTGAGGCCAGTGATTTCGCGTCTCATCCGCGGTCTTCGAGAAACCGAAGTCGTACGCACGCCCGAAGTACTGATGCGCGCCGTCGATACGCCGAGCCGCGAGCAATTCCTCGGTGCGGATGACGCCGAGTGCTTC
>DASWBC010000466.1:0-4063 GCA_036390815.1 Gemmatimonadaceae bacterium | reverse complement strand
GTCGTGACGTACGCGTCTCCCAGGCGGAGGAAGTGTTTTCCGGCAACTGTGTCGTTGGCGATGACGAGTCGAGTCTGGCGATCGACCAGCGCAATGGGACCGCAGAGGCTCCGCTTCCAGAGCGCTCCCGCATCGGCCTCGCACGCCGCACCGGCGTCCCGGAGAGCGGAAAGTGCCCGGGCGGTATCGATCTGCTGCCCGTTCGCGCGGGCGAATGGCAGCGCCAACAGTGCAACGCCGATGAAACGCGGCCGGGAGTACGGGCCGTAATGCGAAAACAGATGCATGATCGTGGTGGGGTCGGGGTTTACTGTTAGTCTATTGACATTGTGTCAATGCATTGACATTATGTCAAGGGACGGGCATTTTGGCTCGAACGATCGGAACCCAATTGGAGATTGCCCCGATGAAGAAGCGCGGACTGGACCAGCTCGGACGCCGGGAACGGCAGATCATGGAGATCATCTACCGTCGGGGAAGGGCGAACGCGGCTGAAGTGCTGGCCGATATTCCCGATCCGCCGACCTACACCGCCGTGCGGGGGATGCTGCGCCTGCTCGAGAGCAAAGGTCATCTCCGCCACGAACAGGATGGCCCACGCTACGTCTATTTTCCCACCGCGAATCACGACCACGTGAGCAAGTCTGCGGTAAAACATCTTGTCAGAACTTTCTTTGACAACTCCGCCAGCTCCGCGGTCGCGGCGATGGTCGGCATGTACGAGGACCGCTGGAGCGATGACGATCTGGACGGTCTGGAGAAGCTGATCGAAAGGGCTCGCGGAAAGGGAGGCGTGTCATGACATCGTTCGTTCCGGCATTACTCATCAAGCTTACTCTCATTCTCTCGGTCGGCCTCGTCGTTGCCGCGACATTGCGAAGCCTCAGTCCCTCGTTCCGGCACCTGATTCTCTACGCCACCCTGGCCAGCTGCCTGGCGCTGCCGTTCGCGATGTGGATGTCGCCGCGGTGGGACGTCCCCGTGCTGCCACGCTCTCTTTCGACGGCGGCACCGTTGCAGAGCGGTCAGGCGTCGGAATTGACCGCGGGCGACCGGCAATCGAATCCGTTCATCGGTTCGGACGCGCTCAAGCGTATCACGAACGCGCCCTCCTCGAATTCAACAGCAAACGCAACTGTGATCGATGCGAGCGCCGCGCAGCGGACAGCTGACACGCGCGGCATTTTCGCGGCGCTTTCTCTGCTCCCGTTGCTCCCGCTTCTTTGGGTCGTTGGGTTCGCGGCCGTCGTGGCATGGCTCGCGATCGGACGCTTCGGACTCCGTCGGATCGCGGCAAGTGCGTGGCCGCTCGACAGCTCAGACTGGAGCGCAATTCTCAATGAAGAGCGCAAGTACGCGGGAGTCGACAAGCCGGTCCGTCTTTATTCCAGCTCCGCCGTCAGCACTCCGCTGACGTGGGGATCGCGTGCTCCAGTAGTGCTTCTGCCCGAAGACGCGCTCGATTGGCCGGAGGAGCACCGTCGCATTGTGCTCCGACACGAGCTCGCCCACGTCGCGCGCGGGGATTCATTCACGCAGCTCATCGCCGGTTTCGTTTGCGCGCTGTACTGGTTTCACCCGCTGGTCTGGATTGCGGAGCGTCGCCTTCGCGCCGAGTGCGAGCGTGCGTGCGACGACAACGTGGTGTCGCTCGGAACCCCGGCGGCCGAGTATGCGGCGCACCTTCTGGAAGTCGCGCGGGCGGCTCGCCGGTTTGGCGCGGCTGGTTTCCTGTCCGTCGCGATGGCTCGCCCCTCCCAGCTCGAGGGCCGCTTGCTCGCGGTCCTCAATGAATCACGTCGACGCGTTTCTCTTTCCCGGGGAGCGCGACCGGCCGCGGCGTTCCTGACGGCGCTCGTTCTGATACCGCTCGCCGCATTTCGCGCGGTGCCAAGAACAAACAGGCAGGCGGGAGACGGGGTCGCGAGCTCGGCGCCGAAGGTATCGAACGAGCTGGTTGCGTCGGGGACAGGTGTATCCACGACCTTGGAGCCGGTCGCGTCAGCCTGGTCAGGCGCGTGGAGCACCGCGACATCATCTTCTGGCGAGACCGGATTGGCGAGCGGGGTGCAGGCCGACACGACTCTTCAAATGTCCGTTGCTGCTCGGAGCGCAGGAACTCTCACTCTCGATCTCAAGACCGGCGGCAATGTCGTCATCACCGGTTGGGATCAACCGCAGATCGCAGTTAGGGCGTTACTGCGCGGACGCGACTGGCGCGAAACCAGAGTGACGCTCAGGACATCCGATACCGGGGCGCGACTCGAGAGCGACTTCGCGGTGCGCGGAAATTCGCAGAGCACCAGCCACGTCTTCCAGATCAACGTGCCTCGCAACTACAACGTGCGGATCTCATCGGCCGGCGGCTCGGTCTCCATCACAGGCGTTGAGGGAAAGTTCACCGGCCAAACGGGTGGAGGCGAGATCAACATCCAGAAAGCAAAAGGCGAAGTGGATATCCAGACGGGCGGAGGCGATGTCCATGTCTCGGATTCGCGTCTGGATGGAAACGTGAGCACCGGTGGCGGGGTCGTTCGAATAGAAGGCAACGCCGGCAATCTCAGTGGAGAATCCGGCAGCGGTCCCGTCGTTTATTCCAGGTCTGGCGGCACGAGCATTAGCCACGAGAACGGTGTCACCGTTGTCGGGGTCGGGACGGGCGACGACAGGGTGCATGTCGGGATCGGCAGCGGAAAGGGGAGCGGGAGTACAAGTATCAGCACCAGTGGTAGGGGCACCGGCGGCAGCTATAGCAGCAGCGGCAGCGGTAGCATTAGCACCACATCGAGCTATGACGACGACGGCGTAGGCCTGGGGCGCGGTTTCGCGGCGAGCGGGATTAGAATGAATTCCGCGGGCGGAGGGCTCTCGCTCCGCGCCGCACCCGACGGAGCGCGGGTCACGACGGGTGGCGGCCCAATCCGAATCGGTCCATCTGGTGGAGAGGTTTACGCTTCGACCGGAGGAGGCTCGATCGACATCGGGCCAGCGACGGGATCCGTCGAGGCGCACACGGGAGCGGGCGATGTGGCGATCGAGCTCGAGGGCGATGGGGCGCACCCGGTCGATGTGACTTCTGGGAAAGGCAGGATAGTTCTGGTGGTGCCCCGAGATCTCAACGCGACGCTCGAGCTCGAGACAGCTTACACGAACAACCTCGGCCACAAGACGCGCATCATCAGTGACTTTCCGATTCAGACGACCGAAACGCCGAACTGGGACGATAGCCATGGAACGCCGCGCCGCTACGTCCGTGCGCGGCAGACCGTTGGGCGGGGCGGAGGCGTGATTCGCGTCAGGACTGTAAACGGGGACATAGTTCTCAACTACGCTGGCCGGTAGCGACAAAACTCACCGGCGCCCAACCGCGTAGACGAAGACGCCGAGAAGGTTGGCCCCGACGATGACGACGATGATCTTCGCCGCGAAGATCTGCCAGCTCGCGACGTCGATGATGGGAAACACCGAGAGCGTCGAGTAGAGAAGCGTGACCGCGAACCCGCACACCGCGGCGGCGCGCAGGAATGTCGATGGTCGTCGCGCCAGGCTCGCCACACCGAAGATCGGGATCGCGAACAGCGCGAGATACGTAAGCGCGTAAAAAATCCCTGCCGCGTTCTCGAGCAGCTGGAACGCCTCCTGCACTCCGACGCCGGCCTGTCCCGCCAGCGTGAGCGCGACCGTGATGGCGCTGACGACCAGAATCGAGTTGACGGGTGTCCTGAATCGTGGGTGGAGCCGCGTGAACCAGTCCGGCAGCAGCTTGTCCCATCCGGCGACCAGCGGCAGCCGGGAATTCCCGTTGAATATCATCGTCACCACGCCTATTTGGCGGAGCAGCAACAACAGGATCAGCGCCGGCACGATCAGCCGTGCGATCCCCATACCAGCGAAGCCCATGGTGAGCGTCTGCGGAATCGGACTCACGAGATCGATGCGATCCGACGGCACCAGCGCGATAACGCTGTTGGTTCCGAGGATGAACATGATTGCGATCACCGGGGCCGCCAATAGAACAGAACGGCCTATCGTACGCGCGGGGCTGCGCGCTTCTCCCGCCATG
>DASWBC010000465.1:0-2952 GCA_036390815.1 Gemmatimonadaceae bacterium | reverse complement strand
ATCACACCACAGAGGGGCATTCGACGTTTGCAGCTGACAGCTGTGATGTTTTCAGCTGCCAGCTGACCTCTCCTTCAGCTGCAGCTCCCGGAAGAGTCCCGCGAATCTTTCCGGGCTGATTACCTCCGGCCGCGCAATCGGGTCAATCCCGGCCCGCTCGAGAAGCCCCGCGACTTGCTCTGGGGATAAACCCCTAGCCGTGCGCAGCACACGCTGCATCTGCTTTCTCCTCAGGCCGAACGCCGCCTGGACGAAAGCGCGAAACGCGGGGAGTGATTCGACCGGTACGAGTGGCCGCGCGCGCGGCGTGAGCCGGACCACCGCCGACTCCACTTTGGGCGGAGGGCGGAAGGCCCGCGCGGGTACAGTCATTACCTGTTCCACGTGCGCCACCGCGGCGACGTTCACCGACAGCGCTCCGTAACTCTCCGTGTCCTCGCGCGCCGCCATTCTCTCGGCCACCTCGAGCTGTACGAGAAAAACGGAGCGCCTCGGAATCGGCGGCTCGAGCGACCTGAACACAATGGGGGTCGTAATGTTGTACGGAACGTTGCCAATGAGCAGGAAATCATCTCCGGCGGCTCCGCGCAGATCGGCCTCGAGAAAATCTCCCTCCACGATCTCCACATTCGCCTGGCCGCTGTACTTGTCGCGCAGCTCCCTCGCCAGCGCGCGGTCGATCTCCACTGCGATCAATCTTCCGCTTCGCTGAGCGAGGATCTCGGTAAGCGATCCGCGGCCCGGCCCGATCTCGACGACCGTGTCAGCAGGCGTGGGCGCGAGCGCATCGACGATCGCGGTGAGAATCTTCTCGTCGGAAAGAAAGTGCTGCCCGAATTTCTTGAGCGCCGGCGGATGCCGGCCACGCCCACCGGGCGCGCGCGGCATGCTCAGCTCCTGACCACCACGAGCGTCAGGTCGTCCCGCAACGGCACCGCCCGCGTGTGGACTTCGATCATCTTGAACACTCTGTCCACGATCACCTTCGTGTCGTTTTCGCGATTCTCTTTTATGAGCTCGAGCACGCGCTCCTCGCCGAGTCGTTCGTCACGCGAATTACGCGCATCGCTGACGCCGTCGGTAAAGAGAACGAGCAAGTCCTTCCGGCCTACCCAGCTCAGCGACGCGGTGTTCGGAATCTCGTCGAGCATGCCGAGTGGAGGATTCACGGCCGACAAGCGGGTGGATGTTCCTTCCTCACTGATGACGAACGCGTGCGGATGACCGGTGTTGGCGTAGGTGAGCCTTCCCTTCTCCGGATCGACGACGCCGTAGAACATCGAGATGAACATTTCCGTGGTCTCCAGCTCTTCGCGCAACGAGTGCACCAGGGCGCCCAGCATCTCTCCGGGGTTTACGAAGTTCTGCGCGTGGATGGCGGAGGCGCTCATGGCGAGGGCCATGATCAATGCCGCGCGATACCCATGGCCCGACACATCGCCGATCATCACGCCGGTGGCCTTTTCGCGAAGTTTGAAGAGCTGGTAAAAGTCTCCGCCCACGCTCTCGGCGGGCACGACGCGGGCGGTCACCTCCGCCTCCGGCGAGACGACGTCGGTCGAAGGCAGCAGCTTCATCTGCAGGTCGTGCGCGAGACTCATCTCCTGGAGCAACCGCTGGCGATCGAGCGAGGCGCTGACCAAGCGCGCGTTCTGAATCGCCGTTCCGATCTGGGTGGCGATCGCGGTTACCAGCTTCTGATCGCCGGCCGTGAATGGCTGCCTCGAGCGCCGATCGGCCAGATTCACGACGCCGAGAGGCTGACCACCGGTTGGGGTCGTCCACATGATCGGCACAGAGAGCATCTCGCCACGACCGTAGGGCGACTCTGTCCCGAAGGTGACGCCCTTACCGACGACGATGAGCGGGTGCTGCGTGCGAAAGACGCGCGCCGAGACGCTCACCGGGTCGTCGGCGCTGATCGGTGGAATCTCTTCTTTTGGAACTCCGAGCGCGGCGACGGCCTGCAGCGTATTCGTCCTCGCGTCGTGGACGAGAATCGACGCTACGCGCGCGCCCACAGTCTCGGAGATCTCGGTCAGGATCGTCGCCGCCGCCTCCTCGAGCGTGACCGTTCGGCCGAGAATCTCGCCGATTGTATAGAGGAGATTGATTTCCTCGTATCGCTCGGCCAGTTCCGTCGCTGCGTGCTCGACCTCGAGCGCGGCCTGCGTGAACTGAGTCACCACCGGCATCAGCAGCTTGATGTGACGATCTTCGGGCGAAAATGATGGATCGCACGGCCCGACCGTCAGCCAGATTTTTTTCACGGATGGAACGCGCGTTACCAGCTGCGTTCCGAAATTGGTCGGAATGGATTGACCGGGCTCGTCGGGCAGGACGTCCGGCATCTGAACCTTGGGGCTGGAACGGGCGATGACGGTCGGGCTCGAGCGTCCGTCGGTCGTGCCCCACACGGCGGCCTCACAGTGCGTCCCTTCGCGAAACGCAATGAGGACCGCTTCGAGCTCTTTCACTCCCGGTGCAACGTCAGTCGGACGACGTTGCCTTTGTCCCGGAAGCTCTCGACGCGGTCCATCAGCTGCCGCATCAGGAAGAGTCCGCGGCCTTCCTCTTTGGTAAGGTTTTCCTCGGTGGTGCAGTCGCGCGTGCACTCGTCGACGTCGAATCCCGGTCCGTCATCGACGACCTCGAAAATGAGATCCGTATCGCTGATGATCGCCCGGATCCGGACCTGTTTTCCACCAGTCGCTTCGTTCCCGCGGAGGATGGCGTTGGAGAGCGCTTCGGACAGCGCCACCGGGATGTTGAGAGAGCATTTGGCGGGTGAAATCTTGAGCTCGCGACAGCGTTGCCGCGCGAGCTCCACTACGCCTTCTATGTATTCGACCTCGCTGGGTATCTGTAGATCGAAGGCGACCCGGGGTTCCGCCATTAAAAGCTCTCTAGCGCGCGCTCCCGGGTATCGGAGATCTGGAACAGGGTGTCGAG
>DASWBC010000464.1:0-3667 GCA_036390815.1 Gemmatimonadaceae bacterium | reverse complement strand
AGCCTTCGCAAGACCGCCATCCTCAGTGGCAAGGAAGAGCTGATGAAGCTCCGCGAGGAATGGGAGGTCGAGATGCGCTCCCGTCGCGAGGAAATCGAGCGCGAGGAGCGCAAGGTCGACGAGAAGGAAGGCCAGCTCAATCGCAAGTACGACCTGCTCGAAACACGCGAGCGCGAGACGACGCGACGCGCCGAGGCCCTCGGCAACCGCGAAAAAACACTTGCCGACCGCGAGCTGGAGCTGGACAAGATGCTGGGGGAGGAGCGCCGGCGGCTGGAGCAGCTCGCCGGAATCTCCGCCGCCGACGCGAAGGCGGAGCTGATGCATCGCATGGAGGAAGAGGCGCAGGCCGACGCCGCAAACAGGATCCGGGAGATCCGCGAGTCCGCCAAGCGAAACGCCGAGCGAGAGGCAAAGAAGATCATCGCGCTGGCGATCCAGAGGATCGCTGCCGAGCAGAGCGTGGAGGCCACGGTATCAGCCGTCTCGCTCCCCAACGACGAGATGAAGGGACGTATCATCGGCCGCGAAGGCAGGAACATTCGCGCCTTCGAGCTCGCTACCGGCGTCGACGTGATCATCGACGACACGCCGGACACGGTGGTAGTGTCGTGCTTCGACCCGATCCGCCGCGAGATCGCGCGGCTTTCCCTGGAGAAGCTCGTCGCGGACGGGCGCATCCACCCCGGACGCATCGAAGAAGTCGTCAACAAGTCGAGGCTGGAAGTTGACGCATCGATCGTCGAGACGGGCGAGCAGGCAGCGTACGAGACTGGCGTCCACGGACTGAATCCGGAGCTGGTGAAGCTGATTGGGCGCATGCGCTGGCGCACCAGCTACGGCCAGAACATTCTGAACCACTCGAAGGAAGTCGCCTGGTTGGCTGGAATCATGGCCGCCGAGCTCGGGCTCGATGTTCCGATGGCTCGCAGGGGCGCATTGCTCCACGATGTGGGCAAGGTGCTGACCCACGAGCACGAAGGGACTCACGTGCAGCTGGGAGTGGAGATGGCGACCAAGTACGGGGAGAACCCGATCGTGGTCAACTGCATTGCCGCCCACCACGACGACGTGCCCCACGAGAGCGAGATCTCGGTGCTGGTGCAGGCGGCGGATGCGATCTCGGGCGCCCGCCCCGGCGCGCGGCGCGAGGCGTTCGAGACCTACGTCAAGCGGCTCGAGGGTCTCGAAAAAATTGCGGCGAGCTACCGTGGAATCGAAAAGGTGTTCGCCATTCAGGCCGGCCGCGAGGTCCGTGTGATTGTCGTGCCGGAGGAAGTCGACGATCCGCGCATGGCATCACTGACCGAGGAGATTGCTCGCCGCATCGAGGCCGAGCTTCAGTACCCGGGACAGATCAAGGTGGTGCTGATCCGGGAGACGAGAGCAGTAGACTTTGCCCGCTGAGCTGATCGATGGCCGCGCAATCGCGAAAAAAGTACGTGCGGAAGTCGCGGAGCGAGCAAGAAAGCTCGTAGCGCGGGGGGTAACGCCCGGCCTCGCGGTTGTGCTGGTTGGCGACGACCCTCCGAGCGCTGTCTATACGACCGCAAAGGCGAAGGCGGCCGAGGAGGCCGGCATGTTCAGTCTCAACTTGCGTCTGCCCGCCGACACCTCGCAGGCCGATCTGTTGGGCCGCGTCGACGCGCTCAATGCGGACGCTCGAATCCATGGCATACTGGTACAGATGCCGCTCCCAAAGCAGATCGACCCCGACACCGTGATCAGAAGGATCAGCCCGGCCAAGGACGTGGATGGGTTTCATCCCGTCAACGTCGGGAAGATGCTGATCGGCGAGCGCGACGGATTCATTTCCTGCACCCCGGCGGGAATCCAGGTGCTGCTGAAGGAGTCGGGCGTGAAAACGCCGGGGAAGAACTGCGTCGTGATCGGGCGCAGCAACATCGTGGGCAAGCCGATGGCCGCACTCCTGATGCAGGACAATGAGAGCGCGAACTGCACCGTGACCGTCTGCCACCGTCACACGGCGGATCTCAGAACTCACACGCGAGCCGCCGACATTCTTATCGTCGCCGCCGGGCGCCCTCGCATGGTCACAGCCGACATGGTGAAGCCGGGCGCGGTCGTGATCGACGTCGGCACTAATCGCGTCGCCGACGCGCGATCGCAGAGTGGAACGAAGCTCGTGGGCGATGTGGATTTCGAGTCCGTTCGGGAAGTGGCGTCGAAGATTACTCCGGTTCCAGGCGGTGTCGGACCGATGACGATCGCGATGCTGATGGCGAACACGGTTCGCGCCGCGGAGATGACGCTCCGATGAAAGGTTTTCCGTGCGGCCTCTTCCCGTCATCTCGCTCACAACCGGCGCCGGACCCTTCGAGATGATGCCACAATGAAAGCTGTTCCGTTCGATCTCTTCGCGACTCCGCGTGCAGTCCCACCCGGCAGCGCGGCGGACAATCCGTTGTCGGTGGGCGACCTCGCGCTCGTCACGCGCGAGGTGATCGAATCACGCCTGCGTCCCGTCTGGGTTCGCGGCGAGATCAGCGACTTCAAGCAGCACCGGAACGGACACTGGTATTTCAGCCTGCGCGACCGGGCTGCTCAGATTCGGTGCGTCGTCTGGTCTGGTGATCAGCATCGGATGCCGGCGCCCCCCGACGATGGAATGCAGGTCGTGCTGTTCGGGCAGATGACCGTCTACACTGCGCGCACCGATCTCCAGCTCAAGGTCACCCGCATCGAGGCCGAGGGCGACGGACTGTGGCGAAAGGCGATGGAGGTCACGCTGGCGAAGCTCCGTCGCGAAGGGCTGCTCGACGAAGCGCGCAAGCGGCCAATTCCGCATTTCCCGAGAATCGTCGCCGTGGTGACGAGTCCCGACGGTGCCGCGCTCAGAGACATCGTGGTGGTGATGCGGAAGCGAAATCTCGGGGCCCGGCTGGTACTGTGTCCGACACGGGTACAGGGCGATGGAGCGGAGTTGGAAATTGCTGCCGCTCTCAGACGCGTGGCGCGCTGGGGAAAGGCCGATGTCGTAATCGTTGGACGGGGCGGTGGCAGCAAGGAAGATCTGCGGGCGTTCAACGACGAGCGCGTCGCGCGCGCGGTGGTGGCGTGCCCGGTTCCGGTGATCTCCGCCGTCGGGCACGAGGTGGACATCACGATCTGCGACGCCGTCGCCGACCTGCGAGCGCCGACGCCCTCTGCCGCTGCCGCGGCCGCATGTGCTTCGCGCGACGAGGTGAACAAGACCTTGTCGCTGGCGAAACGAAATCTCTCCGATGCGCTGGTGGGGAGGATTCAGTACGCTCGCCACCACCTCGGACGACTGGCTCGCTCCGTCGCGCAATCGTCCACACGAATCGTGACTCGCAAGAGGGCATTGCTCGGCACATCCGCGGCGCGGCTCAACGCGCTAAGCCCACTTGCAACGCTTTCGCGCGGCTACGCCGTCGCGCGAGACCGGGATGGACGCGCGCTCACTTCGGCGCGTCAGTTCTCCAAGGGCCTCGAGTTCAATCTGCTGCTTCGCGATGGGCGGGTTAGCGCCAAGAGTCAAAAGGTGGTGCTTGACGAGAACTCAGACTCCGAGCCCATCCGAGATAGCTAGAGCAGCTGCTGGCTGCACATGAGCAGCACTACTCTCACTTCTTCCTGTCCAGTCGCGCCAACCACTTTGCTTGAATAGTAGAACGGTTCGCCC
>DASWBC010000463.1:0-2913 GCA_036390815.1 Gemmatimonadaceae bacterium | reverse complement strand
GGAGATTGCGCTCACTCCCCAGACGGTGGATCGGTTCCGCGCTGCTTTCGGCGACCGGATCGCGGTTCTGCACTCGGCCCTCAGCGAGGGCGAGCGATACGACGCCTGGCTGGCGCTCAAGCGGGGAGACAAGCGGATCGTCGTGGGAGCGCGGTCGGCAGTGTTCGCGCCGCTGGAGAGCCTGGGTGCGATCATCGTCGACGAAGAGCACGAGTCGAGCTACAAGCAGGGCGAGACGCCGCGGTATCACGCGCGCGAAGTGGCGATCGTGCGCGCTAAGGGCGAGGGTGCGATCACCGTTCTCGGGAGCGCGACTCCCTCGCTGGAGAGCTGGGCGAATGCCGCCTCGGGGAAGTACAAGCTGTTGACACTCCCCGAGCGGGTCGGCGGCGGACGACTCCCGAGCGTCGACGTGATCGATCTGAGACGGATTCCCACTGACTACAACGCGATGGCACAGGGCGGCGTGGATTACGGCGCCGTGATCCGCGAGCCGCTTCACGATGCGATTGTCGAGACCATGAGTCGCCGAGAGCAAAGTATTCTGCTGCTGAACCGGCGGGGTTACTCGTCATTTATCCAGTGCGTCGACTGCGGCGCCGTCGCGACCTGCCCCAACTGCAGCATCACGCTCACGCACCATCGGAATCCGGAGCGGCTCATCTGCCACTACTGCCTGCACAAGGAAGATCCCAGACCCGATTGCGTGCGCTGCGGCGGACGCTACCTCAGACAGCGAGGGCTCGGCACGCAGCAGGTCGAGCGGCTCCTATCCGAGCGATTTCCAGCCGCTCGCATCGCGAGGATGGATGTCGACACGACGAGCGGGAAGTGGGCGCACACCCGTATTCTCGACCGCGTCGCCGCGGGAGAAGTTGATATTCTCCTCGGGACTCAGATGATCGCCAAGGGACTCGACTTCCCGAACGTCACGCTCGTGGGAGTCGTGGACGCCGATGTCGGGATCAATTTCCCCGACTTCAGGGCGTCGGAGCGGTGCTTTCAGCTTCTGAGTCAGGTCTCGGGCAGAGCGGGACGCGGCGCCAAAGGCGGTCGCGTTCTGATTCAGACGAGGCTGCCCGGCCATCACGCTGTGCGCTATGCCGTGGCCCACGATTACGTCTCGTTCGTGCGTGAAGAGATGGAAGGCCGAGTGGATCCACCGTATCCGCCCAACGTGCGGATCGCGAACATCGTCTTCAGCGGACTGGTCGAGGATTCGGTTGCCAAGCTCGCCATCCACGCCGGTGAATGGCTGCGCGAGCTGATCGCCACGCATGCGGAAGATGAAGTGACGGTCGTGGGTCCCGCCCCGTGTCCGATCGAGCGAATCAAGAACCGTTGGCGCTGGCACGTGCTGCTCAAATCCGCGCATCCGGGCGAGCTCACTCGCGTGAGCCGTTACTTCATGGAGCGGTTCGAGGTGCCGAATACTGCGCAGCTCCGAGTCACACTTGATCGGGATCCAGTAGCCCTGCTCTAAACTCTAAACGGCTGAGGACTGCGAGCCAACGGCTACTACGGATCGCAGACTAACTGCGGATTGGGACACTAACTACGAACCGCGGACTTCAAGCGGAAGCTCGAAGCTTGTAGTTGGTCCTCGCTCCGTAATGCGTCCTGAATCCGAAGTTAGTCTCCCAATCCGCAGTTAGTCTGCGGTTCGCAATTGCGGTTGATCCGCAATCCTCAGTCGTTAGTCCGCAGTTCGCAGCTTTACGTTTATCTTTAGGGAGTGACGATTCTAAGGCATCCCGACTTCAATTCGCCTGCGTTGGCGAATGCCTCCGACGCGCGATTCGTTCCCGCGCCGGCCGACGGCGTGCTCCCCGAAGGCTTCTTTTCGACGACGAATCTTCCGACCTACGTCCGCATCAAGGGCGCGTGGCGAATGCCACGTGAGCCGAGGATGGACGCGTCGCTCGTGCTGGACGGCGACGACCTCTGGATCAGGGAAGGCCGCCGGCTCAAGAAGGGCGACCTGGTGGCCGTCGGCAGCGCCGAAGATGGGAGCGAAGGCATCTTCGTCCACACCGGCTCCTTCCTCGCGGACGAGGAGGGCGAGTTCAAGTTCATGACGAGCGAAGTGTCCCGCGAGAAGCCGATCGACTACGCTCTGATGGCCCACATTCTCATCCAGGAGCGCGATCGCGGCGGCTACCCGATCTGGGTGACGGGGCCGGCGCTGGTCCATTCGCGCGCGCGCGCCGACATGGTGTGGTTCATCGAAAATGGTTTTGTGTCGGCGCTGCTCGCTGGAAATGCCGTAGCAGTGCATGACATCGAGGCATCGATATTCGGCACGACGCTTGGAATGACGCGCACCGGTGAGGCGACGACCGGTGGCCATGGCCTCCACATGCGGGCGATCAACAAAGTGCGCGCCGCGGGGTCGATCGCGAAGGCGGTCGAGCTGGGAGTCATAAAGGACGGCATCATGCGCGCGTGCGTGGCGAGGGGAATCCCGTTCGTACTCACGGGCTCGATCCGCGACGACGGTCCGCTCCCCGAGGTGATCACGGACACGCTGGCCGCCCAGGACGCAATGAAGCGGCACACGACGCGCGCGACGATGGCGGTTCTCATCGCCACCGCGCTCCACGCGATCGCCACCGGCAACATGCTCCCGGCTTTCGTCACGGAGGAGGATGGCTCGATGCGCGAGCTCGCGACCATCTGCGTCGATTCGTCGGAATTCGTGGTGAGCAAGCTCAAGGACCGCGGCACCCACCAGGCTTTCGGAGTGGTCACGAACGCGCAGGACTTCATGCACATTTTGAAGCTCTACGTGGAGCGTGAGCTCACCGACAGAAAGGCCGTGCAGGCCACTGGTCAGACTTCAAAGACGACAGCGTGATCGAGACCACCGAAAGATTCCTGCGCGAGATCGCCGATCGCATCGGGTTGGATGCG
>DASWBC010000462.1:0-3106 GCA_036390815.1 Gemmatimonadaceae bacterium | reverse complement strand
CCTGAAGGCGCTGCGCAAGAAAAGGAACGCGGCCGACGTCAAGCGAGCTCTGGCCGCGCTGGGCGCGGCCTCGGCAAGAGATTCGAAGCAGCCACGGCTGATGCCGCTCATCATCGACGTGGTGCGTGCGCGCGCCACAGTCGGCGAGATTTCCGAGACGCTTGCGGCTAATTGGGGGTTTTACCGGCCAGCAACGTAGGGTCGGCACCGGCGCGGGATCGAGAATTCGATGGGAGCGAGAGGGGATGCAAGTTTTGAGTAGACAGTCGGTCAGTCGTGAGCGCGTCAGCGGTTTCAGTTGGGGGACAGCGACTGATAACCACTGACCCACTTACAACTCATTTTTTACTGTCCACTCAAAACTTGCATCCCCCGTAATCGCCCCCGTAGCCTGCATCTGCGCTTGAGTCACTCTCGCCAGCAAACTAGCTTTCAGTGTAGCCGCCGTTCTCTCCCGGACCAACATGCCCACATACGAGTTTCGTTGCCCCACGGGCCACGAGTTCGAAAAGTTTTATCGCTCCATTGGCGGCGCGCCCAGCGAAGTCGCTTGCCCTACATGCGGCAAAAAGGCGGAGCGGCAAATCTCGGCCGGCGGCGGACTCGTGTTCAAAGGCTCCGGTTTCTACATCACCGACTACGGAAAGGACGGTAAGAAGCCTCAGACTGCACCAGCGAAATCCGGGGAAGGGTCGTCAGCGAGCGGCAGCGGTGCGAGTGAACCGTCGAGCAAAGCAGGCGACTCCTCGCGCGGCGGTGGCGCGGCCGAGTCCGCGGGCCCGAAAGGAGAATCCAAATCCGGCGGCGAAGCAAAGCCGTCCGGTGATCCCAAGTCGGGCGTAGACTCAAAATCGGCGACCGCCCCAAAGCCGGCGACCGCATCGAAATCGGCTGCGAAAGGGACGTCCCGGAGAGCGAAAAGCAGCGAATGACTGCTGCTGATCAGATCCGCACCGAGCTGATTCGTGCCGCGCGCGGCCTCGGCGCTCCCGAGGACGTGGATCCGCTGATGGAGCGCCCGCGAGAGTCTTCGCACGGCGACTGGGCAACGAATCTCGCCATGGTTCTCGCCAAACCGCTCAAGTCGCGGCCGCGTGACATCGCGGAGCGCTTGCGCGACTCGATGAGTCTCGAGAGCGCGGGGGTGTCGAAGATCGACATCGCCGGACCCGGCTTCATGAATTTCTGGATCGATGCCGGACGCATCGCCTCGGGACTGCGCGACATCATAGCCGCGGACCTGAATTACGGAAGCAGCAAGGTCGGAGCCGGACGCGTCGTCAACGTCGAATTCGTCTCCGCGAATCCGACGGGACCGTTGCACGTCGGTCACGGACGGCAGGCGGCGCTTGGAGACGCGATCTCGACACTGCTCGAGGTCACTGGCTGGAAGGTGACACGCGAGTACTACTACAACGACGCCGGCGTTCAAATCGACAATCTCGCCGCCAGCGTCGAGGCGCGACTCAACGAAATCCGCGGCAAGCCGGCTCAGATTCCAGAGGGCGGCTATCACGGCGAGTACATTCGCGAGCTGGCCGAGCGATACGGCGCGGCCAACGACGGGCTCTCGGTACGCGAGTTTGCCGTGCGCGAGCTGAGGAAGGAGCAGGATCTCGATCTGCAGGCCTTCGGAGTGCGATTCGACCGCTACTTCCTCGAATCGTCGCTCTACACGGAAGGGATGGTCGACGACACCGTGCGCCTTCTGATCGCGTCGGGAAAAACGTACGAGCACGAAGGCGCGCTCTGGCTCCGCACCACCGAGTTCGGCGACGACAAGGACCGCGTGATGCGGAAGAGCGACGGAACGTACACGTACTTCCTGCCCGATATCGCCTATCACGTCACCAAGTGGAAGCGCGGATTTCGCCGGGCAATCGACGTCCAGGGCGCCGATCACCACAGCACCGTTACGCGCGTGCGCGCGGGCCTTCAGGCACTCGACATGGGAGTGACCGAGAAGTACCCCGAATACGTGCTGCACCAGATGGTGACGGTCATGAAGCACGGCGAAGAGGTAAAGATCTCCAAACGCGCTGGCAGCTACGTCACTGTCCGGGATCTCGTCAACGAAGTGGGCCGCGACGCGGTGCGCTACTTCTTCCTCATGCGGAAGAGCGACTCGCAGCTGATCTTCAATGTGGATCTCGCCGCATCGCACTCAGAGGAAAATCCGGTCTACTACATCCAGATGGCGCACGCGCGCATGTGCGGCATCTTCCGCGTAGGTGAAATCGATCGGGAGTCGGTTTCGGGCAAGAATGTGAGCTTCGACGTGCTGGACGAGCCGGAGGAGCAGGAGCTGATCAAGGCGCTGCTCGACTTCCCGGCTGTCGTCGAATCAGCCGCGGAAACGCTGGAGCCTCAGCGCGTCGCGACCTATCTCCTCGAGACAGCCCGGCTCGCACACCTGTGGTACCACAAGCATCACGTTCTGGAGCAAGCCGAGGATGTCACCCGCGCGCGACTCGCGCTGGCGAGGGGTGCCCAGATAGTACTGCGCAACGGGCTACGCGTTCTCGGCATCACGGCGCCGGAGAGAATGTAGTTGCCGCGGCCGTCCGCTCCGTTACCATTAGCACCCTGACCCTGACCTCTCTCAAACGACATAGGCGCGAATGTCTGTCCTCGTAGTTGGCTCGGTTGCCCTCGACTCGGTCGAGACCCCGTTCGGAAAGGCCGACGACGTTCTCGGCGGATCCGCGACATTCTTTGCCGCATCCGCGAGTCATCTCACCAAGGTGAGCGTCGTCGGAGTCGTCGGCTCCGACTATCCCATCGAGAAACTCGATCCGCTGAAGAAGCGCGGTGTCGATTTCAGCGGCCTCGAGCGCGCCGAGGGGCAGTCATTTCGCTGGCGCGGCCGCTATCGGCACGATCTCAATTCGGCGGAGACGCTGGAGACGCACCTCGGCGTCTTCTCCCACTTTAGCCCCAAGATTCCCGCCAAGCTTCGCTCGTCGCCGTATCTCTTCCTCGCCAACATCGATCCGCGGCTCCAGATCGACGTCCTCGGGCAGGTCGAAAAGCCCAAGCTCGTCGCCTGTGACACGATGAACTTCTGGATCCAGAGCCGGCGCGCGGATGTTCTGAAGCTCCTGGG
>DASWBC010000461.1:0-3027 GCA_036390815.1 Gemmatimonadaceae bacterium | reverse complement strand
TGATCAGCTTCGCATGCAGGACGAAGCAGCACAGCGGCTGCGCAGCGCGAGGAGAGTGGCGGGCGCGCTCGACTTCGAGAGTGTCGAGGCCAGGCCCGTCGTGGTCCGCGGCAAGGTCGTTGACCTCGCTGTCGACCGCCGCAATCGCGCTCGCGACATGATCGAGGACTTCATGGTGGCAGCGAACAGATCCGTGGCGACTTACCTGATCGAGCGCGGATCGCCATCGCTGCGCCGAGTGGTGCGCGAGCCCAAGCGGTGGGATCGCATCGTGGCGCTGGCGGCAGACGTCGGTGAAAAGCTCCCTGAAGCGCCCGACAACGTTTCGCTCAGCGAATTCCTCGCGCGGCGGCGAGCGGCCGATCCCGAGCACTTCGCCGACCTGTCGCTCTCGGTCGTCAAGCTCCTCGGCCCCGGCGTCTATGTTCTCGAGCGCCGGCTCGGCGATCGCAGGGAGACCGGCCACTTCGGGCTTGCCGTCGCGGACTACGTGCACTCCACCGCACCGAACCGCAGGTTCGCGGATCTCGTGACGCAGCGGATGCTGCGCGCGGCCACATCCGGTGGCACGCCGCCCTACACCCATGATCAGCTGATCGAGATTGCGAGTCGCTGCACCGAGCGTGGTGAGGCCGCGCGGAAAGTCGAGCGCACGATGCGTAAAGTTGCGGGAGCGTCGATGCTGGCCGAGCGTGTTGGCGAGAGCTTCGCCGCGATCGTGACGGCCGCGTCTCCGAAGGGGATTTACGCGCGGATATTGAATCCTCCTGTGGAAGGGCGAATCGTGCGCGGGGGACGCGGCCTCGACGTCGGCGATACTGTGCGCCTCAAGCTGGTGGTGGCCGATCCCATGCGCGGATACATCGACTTCGCGCACGAGGCTGGCGACGCATCGCGAAAACTCGAGCGGAGCCGCCGCAAGAAAGCACAGGCTGATCTACTACGCTCACGCATCGGGGAGATCTTCGACGCCCAAGTCACGGGCGTGTCCGAGAGCGGGACGTACGTCCGGCTGATTGACGGTTCGGCGGAGGGACGCGTGGTGCGGGGCTACAAGCCACTTTCGGTCGGTATGAAGGTAAAGGTGAAGCTAGTCAATACAGACAGTGTGCACGGATTCATCGACTTCGAGTACCCGCAGGGCATCGAACCCGCGAAGGACGAGCGTCGCGCGCGCAAGCGAGCCGCGGCTCTCTCGCTACAGGATCGCGTGGGCGAGGCGTTCCCCGCCGTCGTGTCGGGGACTTCGCGAAAGGCGACGTGGCTGAGGATCATGCCGGGCGAAATCGAGGGGCGCCTCGTGCGGGGCCGACGCGGCTTGAGCGTCGGGGACGAGACGAGCGTGGTGTTGCTGTCCGTCGACCCGACGCGCGGATTCATCGACTTCGCACGGGAGGAAACTCTACTGTCCTCCAGCTGACCTTGCCGGCTCTGGAATACTCGTTGCCAGTATAGTTCGGAATGACCGCGTCTGAACTGTCGACAGCACGGCGTCCTGGACTCAGCTTCCCCAAGTCGGTATTCAGCCCGGCGTACTTCGGGCAGGTTGCGGCAGTCGCCATCCTCTACGTGTTGGCCGCACGCGCCGGTCTCACACTTGACGCGGTCTCGGGATTCGCTTCACTCGTCTGGGCCCCGACTGGCATCGCGCTGGCAGTCGTTCTGCTCGCGGGCCCACGAATCTGGCTGGGCGTGTTCCTCGGCGCGTTGGTCGCTAACGTCATTACCGGCGCTCCTCTCCTCGCCGCTGCCGGCATTGCGACGGGGAATACGCTCGAAGCTGTGGTTGGCGCGTTCGCGCTGAGGCAGGTGCCCGGATTCAAGGTCCGGCTCGATTCCCTGCGAGACGTCATCGCGCTGATCGTGATCGCGGCGCTGCTGTCAAGCATGATCAGCGCCACAATCGGGGTCGCGAGCCTTCATTACGCGGGATTGGCCGCGCAGCAGAATCTGGCCGAGACGTGGCGCACCTGGTGGATTGGCGACGCTATCGGCGCGCTACTGGTCGCCCCGCTGGTTCTGGTCTGGGCTGCGACGCCGAGGGGCAACCGTTCAGCGAGCCGCCTGCTCGAGGCCGCGGTGCTGGTGCTCGCCTTGTTGGCGGCGAGTCTCGTCGTCTTCATCGTTTCGGTTTCGCGAGGCGGAGGACCGCTCGGCCAGACGTACGTGTTTTTTCCTCTGCTGATGTGGGCGGCGATAAGATTCGGACAGCGGGGAGCGGCGACGGCCACGGTCATTGTATCCGCGATCGCCATAGCCGGAACTGTTCTGGGACGAGGACCTTTCATCCAGCCAACGCTCCACGAGAGCCTGCTCGCGCTGCAGACATTCATGGGCATCACCGGTGCGACGTTCCTCGTGCTAGGGGCGTCGATTTCCGAGCGGGAGCGCTCCAGGGAGCAATTGCGAGAGGCGCGAGATGTCGCGACCGCAGCGAATAGCGCGAAGGCCGAATTTCTGGCGGTGATGAGCCATGAGCTTCGGACACCACTCAACGCCATTGCCGGCTACGCGGAGCTGCTGTCACTCGGCGTGTCCGGCCCCCTCAACCAAAAGCAGAGTGACGCGATTGTACGCATTCGCACCAACCAGCAGCACCTGCTCGCGCTGATCGACGATGTCCTGAGCTTCGCGAGGATCGAAGCCGGCAGCACTCCCATCGCCCCGGCGCCCGTTCTGGTCTGTGAGGCGCTCGATTCGTTGGAGGCTCTGTTGCGGCCAGATATTTTGCGGCAGGAGCTCACCTACGTTTGGGAGGGGTGCGACAGGTCACTCGTCGCGCGAGCGGATCCGGTCAAGCTGCGTCAGATTCTCGCCAACGTGCTCGGCAACGCGATAAAGTTCACGCCTCGACACGGGCGCATTGAGCTTTCGGCGAGCCGCTCGGGCGACAGAATTTCGATTCGCGTATCGGACACGGGCATCGGGATCCCGGCAGACAAGATCGACCATGTATTCGACCCGTTCTTTCAAGGACAGACGGGAACCACCAGAGAATATCCCGGCGTGGGTCTTGGTCTCTCGATA
>DASWBC010000460.1:0-4644 GCA_036390815.1 Gemmatimonadaceae bacterium | reverse complement strand
TTCTCCCGCTGCAGCCTCTCCAGCCGAATCGGCGCGTGCTCTTCCCTCACCAGTTTCGCTCTCGCCTTGTCCAGTGCCAGCCTCAGCGTCCGGTCCCGCGTGTTGGCGATCTCGATTGGCGCCGCCTGGTACTGGATCACGCGGCCATCGGGCGAGCGAATGACGGCGGAGTTCTCCCACTCGATCTCGCGCTCGTCGAGCTCGGCCAGCGGCTTCGCGGCCTGCGACTCGATCTCCCACTCGAGCAGCGCCTGCGCTGATCTCCTGTCGTCGGTCGCTTCCGTCGAGGAATGGAATGCATCGAGCGCCAGCTCGAGCGCTTCGTCCCCGAGAATGCCCTTGAATTGCTCGTAAATCGGCTGCAGCTCTGCCGTCTTCTTCAGACCGGCGTAGGCGAGATAGCTCTCGCGCGAGATCGTTTCCATGAACGCCTGGCCCTCAGCTCGCAGGCGCTGAAGGTCGAGAACGCTCACGTCGCGAGCATGCGCGTGAGGTAGTCCTTGAGCTGGCCGGCCTCGACTCGCTGCTGCTTGAGCGTGTCGCGATCGCGCACCGTCACGGTCGCGTTCGTAAGCGACTCACCGTCGATCGTGATGCCGAACGGAGTTCCGACCTCATCCTGTCGGCGATAGCGCCGGCCGATCGCCCCGCTGTCGTCGTAGAACACAGGAAACGATACTCTGAGATCATCGGCGATGCGGTGCGCCATCTCCGGCATTCCGTCCTTCTTCACGAGGGGAAACACGCCTGCCTTGATCGGCGCGATCGAAGGGTGCAGCGCCAGCACCGTTCTCCCTTCGGATTCTCCCTCGACCGCCTCTTCACGGTACGCGTTCACGAGAACCGCTAGAGCGGTTCTGTCGGCGCCCACCGATGTTTCCACCACGAACGGAATGAACCGGCGGTTGTTCGGCTGGTCGAAGTACTCGAGCTTCTTGCCGGAGAACTCCTGGTGCTGCTTCAGATCGAAGTCGCCGCGATTGTGCACGCCCTCGATCTCCTGAAATCCGAGCGTGCCGCCGAAGTCGAATTGCACGTCGAACGCCGCGCGCGCGTAATGCGCCAGTTCCTCCTTCGTGTGCTCATGGAATTGCAGCCTGTCCTCGGCGAGCCCAAGGCCGCGGTGCCACTCCATCCGCTGCTCCTTCCAATACTCGAACCACTTCATGTCGGTGCCGGGCTCGACGAAGAACTGCATCTCCATCTGCTCGAATTCGCGCGTGCGGAAAATGAAATTGCCCGGCGTGATCTCGTTACGAAACGCCTTGCCGATCTGCGCGATTCCGAACGGCACCTTCTGTCGCGTCGATTGCTGAACGTTCAGAAAATTGACGTAGATGCCCTGCGCCGTCTCGGGACGGAGATACACGACCGCCGCGGATTCCTCGACGGGCCCCATGAACGTCTTGAACATGAGATTGAACTGACGCGCCTCGCTGAGCGTTCCTTTCATCCCGCACGCGGGGCACTGGGCGTCGGGCGTCCCGGGTGTGCCCTTGATGCGGGGATCATCGGCGCGGAACCTCTTCTTGCAGTTCCTGCAATCCACGAGCGGATCCACAAACCCGGCGACGTGCCCGCTCGCTTCCCAGACGCGCGGATGCATGAGGATCGCGGCATCCAGCCCCTCGATGTCGTTCCGGGCGCGCACCATCGCGTGCCACCAGCGATCCTTGAGATTCCTCTTGAGCTCGACGCCGAGCGGTCCGTAGTCCCACACGGATCCGGTGCCGCCGTAGATCTCTGAGGATTGGAAGATGAAGCCGCGCCGCTTCGCCAGCGACACCAGCTTCTCCATTACATCGGGGTGGTTGGGCATTCGGGAAAGCTAGTCGGGCCGGGCGCTAAGCATCCAGTTCCGCGCTCAGCTTCGGCTCCGCCGGCGCTCGCTGGCCGAGCAGACGCGCGACGATTCGGTCGCCGTGATACCGGCCGTTTTCGATGAAGACCTTGTTGGCGTCGTACCCAGCGACCACAACCCCCGCTATGAACAGACCGGGAACCGGCGTCTCGAGAGTATTGGCATCGTGCTGTGGTATGCCGGTCTTGGGATCTATCGGCACTCCACTCTCGCGCAGCAGGTCGACGCTCGGCGCGAAACCGGTCATGATGTAGACGCGATCAGCCTTCATGCGATCTTCATTCTTTCCAGTGGTGACGACGACGTCGCGCGCCTCGATTGATTTGATGCGGGTGTCCCATCTTGCTGCGATCAGGCCTTCCTTCACCCGGTTCGTGAAGTCGGGGAGCACCCACGGTTTGATCTTCTTGTCGAAAGTCGGGCCAAAATGGACGAGCGTCACCCGAGCGCCCGATCTCCACAAATCGAGCGCCGCCTCGGCCGCAGAGTTTCCGCCGCCGACAACTACGACATCCTGGAGAAACGCTTCGTGCCCCTCGCGATAAACGTGCGTCACGTGCGGTAAGTCTTCGCCCGGGACGTTAATGCGATTGGGGGAGCCGAAGTATCCGGTGGCGATGACGACCGCGCCCGCTCTGGTTTTGCTCTCTTCGCCCCCAGCCGTGCGCGAGACTACCGTGAATTCCCCGGAGCGCCCCTGAATAGCGGTTACGCGCTCCCGCTGGCGCAGCGGGATCGCGAAGTACGTGACCACCGCCCGATAGTAAGCGAGCGCGTCTCTCCGCGTCGGTTTCTCGGTGGCGATGACGAATGGCAGTCCGCCGATGGACAGCTTCTCGGCCGTCGAAAAGAATCGGACGTAGGTCGGATACGCCGCGATTGTACTCACGACGACACCGCTCTCGATCACCAGCGCTCGCAGCCCCGCGCGTTGCGCCGAGACCGCCGCGGCGAGGCCGCACGGACCTCCGCCGACGATCACGAGGTCCGCGTCGTTCGCCATCGGTTTGATCAGTCGGTCAGGCGACGACGACAGGGCCCGCGGGAAGCGCGCCCTCTACGCCGATGATCTGATCGCGACGAGTGCCTACACTCACGTAGGTGATCTGCGTCTCGACGAGCGACTGTATGCGGTCGAGGTAGCGACGAGCCTCGACCGGCAGATCCGTGAGGCTCCGGGCTTCCGCGGTAGGCGTCTTCCAGCCGTCGAACCATTCATACCTCGGCACCGCGCGGCCGAGCACATCCAGGTCGCCGGGGAACTCCTCGTAGACCTCGCCGTCCGCCTCGTATCCGGTGCAGAGGCCGATCCGGTCCAGAGTGTCGAGCACGTCGAGCTTGGTTACGGCGAGATCAGTGAGTCCGTTCACGCGAGCGGCGTAGCGGACGACGACGCCGTCGAACCAGCCACATCGCCGCGGACGGCCGGTCGTCGCTCCGAACTCGTTGCCCAGCTTCCGGATTTCAGACTCCAGTGGCTCATCGAACTCGGTCGGCAGTGGCCCGTTCCCGACGCGCGTCGTATAGGCTTTGACGACTCCGATGACCGAATCGAGCTCGCCGGGGGCGATCCCGACCCCGGTCGCCGCTCCGCCTGAAGTCGTGCTGCTCGAGGTGACGTACGGATAGGTGCCGTGATCGATGTCGAGGAGAGAGCCTTGCGCGCCTTCGAGCAACACCGCGGCGCCGCCGATTATCGCACGATGAATCATGAGACCGACGTCGTCGGCAAGCGGGAGCAGTCGCCTGGTAAAACGATCCAGAACTCCCAAGGTGTAATCGACGTCTGCTCGCTTCGCGCCTGCCATCGAGAGCTGGATGTTGGCGTGAGCGACCCCACGCTCGACCAGCTTTCGCAGCCTCTCCGGATTTCGAAGGTCGAGAACGCGGATCCCGCGCCTTCCGAATTTGTCCTCGTACGCCGGGCCGATCCCGCGTCCCGTCGTGCCGATCTCCTTGCTGGCCGAGCTCTGGCTGTCTACCAGCTTGTGATACGGCAGCACGAGATGCGCTCGATCGCTCACGTACAGGCGTCCCTCGACGTCGATCCCATCCGAAACGAGCTCGTCAATCTCGGAGAACAGCGTCTCGACATCGAGAACGACTCCGTTGCCGATCGCGCACCTGACGCCCGGGTGGAGGATTCCACTGGGAATCTGGTGCAGGATGAACGACTTGTCGCCGATGTGCACCGTGTGGCCGGCGTTGGCGCCGCCCTGATACCGGACTACCCAATCGGCGCGCTCCGCGAGGACATCAACGAGCTTGCCCTTGCCTTCGTCTCCCCATTGGGCGCCAACGACGACGATCGTGCGTGTGTGTGAATCGAACATTCAATGAGAGGGACGGGAAAAGCAAACGCCCCGAGAGCATCGGGGCGTTGGTTCAATCTACTTCTCGGAGGGTGGGTGTCAACGCTCGGCACGAGGCGGAGGCGGTACCTGGTCGACCACTCGTGGCGGATCATCCGGTCGGACCACGCTCCTCACCGGCAGGACGACCGTAAAAGTCGATCCCTTTCCGTAAACACTCTCCGCAAACACGTGTCCGCCCAGCGCGTCGACGAGTTTCCGGGTGATGCTGAGGCCAAGGCCGGTGCCGCCGAACTCGCGAGTTCGGGACTGGTCAACCTGCCTGAAATCCTCCCAGATCGACTCGAGATCGGCCGCGCGGATTCCGATGCCCGTGTCGCGGACGTCGAATCGCAGGTCCTCTTCGTCCTTCGACACGGTCACCCAGATGCCGCCATGGTGGGTGAACTTCACGGCGTTGGAGAGCAAGTT
>DASWBC010000459.1:0-7035 GCA_036390815.1 Gemmatimonadaceae bacterium | reverse complement strand
GCTGAAGAACATCTTGAGGCTCGAGTCGAGCGTATTCCACGACATCGAGTACTCGGGGCCGAGCAATTCCGCGGACAGCCTAAGGCCGGCCCCGATGAACGCCCACGACGTCGTCACCTCGCCGACCAGCGGCTCTCCGTCCTCTGATTCATACTCTATAGTAGCGCGCGCGAAATCCTCGGACGGACGTTTTGTGTAGTCGACGTCCTTCCCCATCGTCTCCGAGAGCTGCTTCGCGTATTTGGCGCGCGACCACTTGAGCGAGGCGATGTGGGCGCTGATCCGAACCGGCTTGATCGAGGAGCGTGGCGAACCCGGCTTGGTGAGGAGATGCCGCACCACTTCGACGGAGTGGCACATCATGTCGTTGAGCACACCGCCGCCCTGGAGCGACCCCTGCCAGAACCATGGCATGTGGGGTCCGCTGTGTTCTTCAGCTGCCCGGGCGAGGTAAGGACGGCCCGTCAGCGACGCGCCGCGCGCCCAGACCAGCTCGCGGCCGCGGGTAATGTCGGGCGCGAACAGCTGGTTCTCCAGATAGCCGGTGCTGAGCCCGACACTTCGGGCAAGGTCGGCCACTTTCTTCGCCTCGGCCACGTTCCGCGCTAGCGGCTTCTCACACGCAAGCCCCCTCAAGGTCCCGGCTCCGCTCTTGATAGCGGCGACGATCTCTTCGATGTTCGCGATGCGCGCCTGATTGGGCCCGCACAGCCAGAGGGCGTTGATGGCGGGATCGGCGACCATGTCGCGGATCGATTTGTACGGGCGCGCCTCGCCGACATCGAGCTCTCGCGCGAGCGCCGCGGAAGAAGCCGCGTTCTTTTCGTTCGGACTCCAGACACCGCGGACATCGATCTCGCGGACGGATGTCAGAGACTGAATGTGGAAGCGCGCGTTGAAGCCGCTTCCCACGAAACCGATGCCGAGACGTTCTGTGCTCATGTCGTTTCGCCGAAGAGGTTCGCGGTCAGTTCATCAATCGGGTGTGAGGCGCAACATGTTCCTGTCGAACCCAGATCAATCGGGTGTGAGGCGCTGCTTTTTCCTGTCGAACTTCGCGTACGTCACGCCCAGTTTCTTGAGCGCGTCCGGAGGGCACCCGTTCCAGTCGGGCGCGAACACGTTGCCCTGATATTTGAGATCCTTCACGCCGATCCTGCTGGACCAGAATCCCGACGCTGTCATATCGCGGAAGCGGTTGAAGAAGTTGACTCCATCGGCCACTGCTGGCGTCGCGCGCGCTGGCCACGCAATATCGTTGAGGATTGCCTCGCGTTGTGATTCCGTGGCATCGGCAAACGGCTTCCCGAATCTGGTGCTCGATTGCGCATCGATCCAGGCGAGTCCGGGTCGCATCCATTTCTGACCGTTTGGCCGATCGATCATCGTAAAATCCATGAACTCGAGGACGCCGGCATCGCTGGCGCTGCCAGATCGCTCGTCGCGCGGAATGATCATGTCGGCGAGGATGCGCGCGGTCCTGAATTCCGCCGGGGTGAAAAACTTCGGCGCGAACGGAATCCCTTCCGCGGCCGCGCGCATGGCGTTGTCGACGAAGCGTCGCACTTTCTCCTGCTCCGCGGTGGGCCAGCTCAGAAACGCGGCGGCGGCGACTGGAAGCGCCGCCAGACGCTGAACGGCATCGCGCCGGCTCATCTCCTTTCCAGGCGGTGCGTCCTCGGGCTCAGGCTGCATGCCGTTCACGGTATCTCCCTTCTCTTGTTTCTGTGGTGTGCCGCGCATTGAACGATTATTCCGGTTCGCCATCAGAGTGCCCCCCGCTTCCGCTCTTGAGCGATGAATTCGCTCGTTCGCATTGAGAGCGCGAGTATGGTCCAGGTCGGATTCTTGTCGGCCTGCGAGACGAACGGGCCGCCATCGGTGACGAAAAGATTCTTGACGTCATGCGAACGGCAATTCGGGTCGAGCACGGACTTCGACGGATCGGCGCCCATGCGGACTGTTCCCAGTTCGTGGATGATCTCGCCGCCGCGCGCGATCCCGTACCCCCTCAGCTGCTCCGGCATCCCGTCGAACACCTGACCGCCCATCTCCGCGACCAGCGCACGGAAGGTCTGTTGCATGTGACGAATCTGGTTGAACTCATAATCGGTCCACTGCCAGTGGAAGCGCAGCACAGGAATCCCGTACTTGTCCTTCACGACCGGATCGATCTCGCAGTAGCTCTTGTCATTTGGAATCATCTCACCGCGGCCAGCGAAATACACCTGGGCACCATAGTAGCGGCGGTAGTCTTCCTTGAGTGACTTTCCAAATCCGCCGCCGGCGGGATAGCGCTGGATTCCACCCATGAATCCGTAACTGGGCGGATTCAATCCGCCACCGACCTCGATGTGATAGCCGCGGGGAAAATCGAGCTTCTTGTTGTCGACCCACCACGGCATGTAGATGTGGTTGCCGCCGACCCCGTCCTCATTGTGCGGAACGTGATCCACCATCTTCGGAATGAAGCCCCCGACGTCGGTCCCGGTGGTATCGGTGAGATACTTCCCGACGACTCCGCTCGAGTTGGCGAGGCCGTTCGGAAACTGCGGAGATTTCGAGTTGAGCATCAGGCGCGCGGTCTCGCACGCGCTCGCGGCGAGCACTATCACTCGCGCGTCCGCATGTCTTTCCGCTCCGCTGTTCGTGTCGATGTACGTAACGCCGCTCGCGAGCCCGCGATTGTTCAGCGTGACTTCGCGCGCCATCGCGTGGGTGACCAGCGTTAGTCGTCCGGTTTTGAGCGCGGGAGCGATCAGCACATTGGTCGACGAGAAATTCGAATTCGTTCTGCAGCCGCGGCCGCACTGTCCGCAATAGTGACACGCCATGCGGCCATTGTGCGGCTTCGTGATCACGGAGAGGCGCGCGGCAGTGCACCAGATGTTGAGCCGGTCGGCCGCATCCTTCACCATCAACTCGTAGCAGCGCGGCGGCGGCGGGGGCAAGAAATAGCCGCCGGGATGGTTCGGCAGATTGTCGTTGTTGCCGAACACTCCGATTAGTTTGTCGATGCGATCATAGTACGGAGCCAGGTCAGAGTATCCGATCGGCCAGTCGTCGCCCAGGCCATCGCGACTCTTCGCCCTGAAATCCTCGGGGCCGAATCGAAGCGAGATGCGTCCCCAGTGATTGGTGCGGCCACCGACCATTCGCGCGCGCCACCATCTGAAGTCGGTGCCCTCGGCGTTGGTGAACGGCTCGCCAGGGAGGTCCCACCCGCCGATGCAACCATCGAACTCACCGAAGGGATGATCCGGCGTTGACGCTCCTCGTCGGGGTGACTCGTACGGCCATTTGAGCATGGCCGAGTCTGTCATGTTGTCCCACGGTCCGCCCGCCTCGAGGAGCAGCACGTTTGCCCCGGCGCGGGTGAGCACGTAGGCGGCCATTCCACCGCCTGCGCCGGACCCGACGATACAGACGTCGTAGGTCTTCCGCTGTGGCAGTGGGAGCGAGGAGGAACCCGGAGTCATCGACAAATCCGCAGTTGAGGACACGAGAAACTACGATCCGCCGTGGTCAGGCACTAGGCCCGGCCCATATCACCTTTGTGATGGCGCCGGGAGGGTTTTTGCCCATGAAATCAAGGCGCTGTTTGCGATCAGAAACGTGACGTAAGGGGGCGTAGGGCAGTCTTTCTACGAGCGACGAAGTACTCACGCTAACCCTTTTCGCGCGTGCCCCAGCCCTACACAAGTGACAGCGCGAATCTCTACCGCATCGAGACCACCCGAAAAGCGGTCATCCTCACGATGCTGGGCGGCGAAGAACTGCGGGGAAATGTGTTCATCCATTTCTCCTCCTACCGGCCATTCGAGCTGGAAGACGTGTCCGAGCTGTTGAACGCCGACACCCCGTTCTTCCCGTTGGAGCTCCCGAACCGCGAAGTCATTCTGGTCCCGAAGGAGCGCGTCGCCGAAGCCGCAGCCGATCGTGGCGAAGACGCCTCCGACCAGCCTCCGCCCGAGCCGCCAAGCCCCACTGCCCTCCTGCAGCTCGTGCTCATAGGAGGCGAGGTTCGCCTCGGCTCCATTCGGCTCGATGCGCCGCCGGCCCGGGCGCGGGTGCTCGATTATCTCAACGCGTTAACGTCGCGGTTTCTCACTCTGTATACCTCAAACGAAGCGCGCCTGATCAATCGTTCCCTGATCGATCGCGTTCGTCCACTGGACTGACATGGCCCAGCTAGATCGCTTTCTCAACCTGCTCGTAACCAACAACGGCTCCGCGCTCATTCTGGCCGAGGGCGACGTGCCGTCTGTCATCATCAAGGATTCTCCACGCCCGGTGATGAAGCAGCAGCTCACCAGCGCGCAGATACTTACGCTGGTGCGGGAGATCGCACCCCCCGATAAGCCGCACGCGCTCGATGCAACGGGCGCGGTTCGTTTCGACTACAAGTCTGCGGACGGGACGTTCGAGGTGGTACTAACCCAGACCGGAAAGATCTTGGCGCGAATCGAGCCGAAGGCAGTTTCGACTAATGGGGTCAAACCCAACGCGGCGCCCGCAAAGGCTGCCGCTCCCCAGGCATCAGCTCCGCAGGCGCCCGCTCCGCAAGCTGCGGCACCGCGCATAGAAACCACCAATGTCGGGACCCCGATGACGCAGGCGCGACGCGTTGCCGCAACGGGAAATCCGGCGTTCGACAAGATCGAGGCACTGCTGCGAGTCCTGGTGGGTAACAAGGCCTCTGACCTGCACCTCCGCTCGGGATCGCCACCGCTCCTGAGATCGAGCGGAGAGATCGCTCCGATTCCCAACGAGCCGGCGCTCAGCTCGGAAGAAATCGATGCGATGTTGAACACCGTGATGCTCGAGCAGAACCGGGTCGAGTTCAAGGAGCTCAATGACACGGACTTCGCGCACGAAATTCCGGGCGTCGCCAGGTTCCGCGGCAACGCACTTCGGGAACGTAGGGGAACGGGCGCGGTATTTCGCGCCGTGCCGGCGTCGGTCGTGACAGTCGAGGAGATGGGCATCTCTCAGGAAGTGCAGCGCCTTTGCCACCTGACGAAGGGTCTCGTTCTCGTCACCGGTCCCACCGGCTCTGGAAAATCGACGACGCTCTGCGCCCTGATCGACCTGATCAACCGCACAAGATCGGATCACGTCATTACGATCGAGGATCCGATCGAGTTCGTCCACGAGAGCAAGAAGTGCCTCATCACGCAGCGCCATGTGGGCGTTCACACGTCGTCGTTCCGGCACGCACTGCGCGCCGCCCTTCGCGAGGATCCGGACATCGTGCTCGTGGGTGAGCTTCGCGACCTGGAGACCGTGTCGATGGCGATCGAGACCGCCGAGACGGGACACCTTGTTTTCGGCACCGTTCACACGTCGACCGCGGTCAGCACTGTCGATCGCATCATCGATCAGTTTCCGCCTGACCGTCAGGCGCAGATCCGCGTGATGCTCTCCGAGTCGCTCAAGGGAGTGATATCGCAGGTTCTGTGCAAGAAAATCGGCGGCGGTCGCGTCGCCGCGCGCGAGATTCTGCTGTCGACACCATCGGTCTCCAACCTGATTCGCGAGGGCAAGACCTTCCAGCTGCCCTCGGTGCTCCAGACTTCACGCCGCCTCGGAATGGTGACGATGAACGACGCACTGATCGAGCTCGTCGATGCGAACAAGGTCGAGCCGCAGGAAGCGTATCTCAAGGCGACCGACAAGACCGGCATCCTGCACATGCTGAAACAGCGCGGCAAGGACATCAGCTTCGCCGACGTCGAAGATGCCAAGAGCGCGGGGGCGGAGAAGGAAGCGCCCGCGAAGCCGGCTGGTCGAACGGCGCCGGCTCGCTAGTGGTCAGTTGATAAAGATGCCCTCTGCGATTGGAGGGCGTTTTTGTTGTTGGCATCGAGGCGACCGAGTTGTTGCCGGTACGGCGGAGGGGATCCTCTTCGGCCGCTACACTCGCTTGGTCCATCGCGGAACCAGTCGTCAACGTCGCGCCTCTGGGCGCGCACTCGACTCGCTGCTCCATCTCAACTCGTTCATCATCCGCTCCTTCTGTTCCGTCTCGCCTCACGCCGACGCAACGCCGGCTCCCAGGTAATACGCGGGCGATCTGCGGCTGCGCGGAGCTGTTGCGCCAGTATGAAGGCTCCCAGCGAAACAGCATTGTTGGCTTACAGCTCCCTGCTTCGGTATTCACGTGACAACTGGACCGGCCCGTACCCTTCTTACTCCATAATGTGCTTCGGTCCGGCCGCACTTCGCGTGTGCCGGACCAGAACCAGTAGCGGAATGAGCGCGAGGATCAACACAGCGCTCAAGACATAGATCCGGCTGTAAGCAATCACGCTTGCCTGGCCCATCAGCTGCCGGTCGAGAATCTCGAGCGCGCGCTCACGGGCGGTCCACGGGTCCGCTCCCTGAGCGACGAGGCCACGGGTCAGCATTTCCAGCCTGGACATGGTGGTGGGATCGCCGATCGAGATATGCTCGGCCAGGATCGCCCGGAATTGCGCCGTGTAGTGGGACAGCAGAGTGGCTATCGCCGCGATGCCGAGGGAGCCGCCCAACTGCCGGAAGAAGTTGTAGAGGCCCGAGCCCTGGCCCAACTCGCGCGGGCTCAGCTCCGCCAGTGTGATGGTCGTGAGCGGAACGAACATCATTCCCAGCCCCGCACCGCGCATGATCAGCGCCCAGAAGAAATCCGAGCTGCCGCTTTCGCCGGTGATTGTCGACAGCTTGAACATTGCTCCGGCAAAGAGCAGCGCGCCGATCGTGATCAGAACACGCGGATCGAATTTGTTGGTGACCCTGCCGATGACCGCCATCGACACCGCGGTCGCCAACGCACCGGGAACGAGGACGATCCCGGTTTGCTGCGCCGTCATCCTGAGATTGCCCTGCAGAAAAACCGGCAGCGTGAACACGGATGCGAACAACCCAACTCCCATCACGACGCCGAGGAACGTCCCGACCCACATCTGCCGGTTCTTCAGGACGCGGAAGTCGATCACCGGAAAATCGATGGTCAGCTCGCGCCACACGAGACCAGCGCCGGTGGCGATTCCCATG
>DASWBC010000458.1:0-2812 GCA_036390815.1 Gemmatimonadaceae bacterium | reverse complement strand
TCAGCGCTTCGGCGATGAATGCGCGGTACCGGGCGGTGTCGAGAACGCCGGCCATGCCAAGCACTCGCTGGCGCGGAAAGCCCGTCACCTTCATCGCGACGTAGGACATCACGTCGAGCGGATTGGAGACGACGATCAGGATCGCGTCGGGAGAGGTCGTCCTGATCTGCTCGGAGACCTGCTTGACGATGCCGGCGTTGGTGTTGAGGAGATCGTCGCGCGACATGCCAGGCTTCCGCGCAATTCCCGCCGTGATGACGACGATCTCGGAGTCGTGCGTCTCGTCGTAGGTGTTGGTGCCGATGACACGGGAGTCGAAGCCTTCAATCGGAGCCGACTGCCACTGATCTAGAGCCTTGCCCTGTGGGATTCCTTCCATCACGTCGACCATCACGACGGTGCGGGCGAGCTCTTTTTCGGCTATGCGCTGCGCGGTGGTTGCACCGACGTTGCCAGCGCCGACCACCGTAATCTTGTTGACCATTTTCTCGTTCTAAGTGTGGAGAGACGTGCGCGAAAGTTACCCGGGCGACGCTCGGATGGCGAGTCTTTCAGCCGCCGACTTGCGACAGCGCGCGAAGTCCGCCGACCTGCATCTGGAGCAGATTGTGCTCCTTCGGCTTGGAGGAAAGCGCGCTGCGAAAAAATGGCTCGAGCGGCAATCCTTCCCGCAGCGGCGAGCGAAGATCGACCTCATCATCACCGAAGAGACAGGTGCGGAGGCGTCCGTCCGCCGTGAGCCTCACCCGGTTGCAGCTGCCGCAGTAGGTGTGCGACATCGGCGTGATGACGCCAACCGTCCCGCGAGCGTTGGCAAAGCGAAAATAGCGAGCGGGCCCATTTCCGCGCGCCGGCCCGATCGCGGGCTCGAGTGGCCCGATCTCCTCCAGCTGGCGCAAGACTTCGTCGCCTGGAACGACGTGGTCCCAGGTCAGCCCCCGCATCTCTCCCACCGGCATCAGCTCGATGAATCTCACGTGCCATACGCGATCGATCGTCAGGCGAGCGAAGTCGCGAAGTTCATCGTCGTTGATGCCGCGCATGACGACCACGTTGATCTTGATGGGCGTGAGCCCCGCCTGCTCAGCCGCTGTCGCGGCCGCGATCGGATCGAAAGCGATGTTTCGTCGTGAGATCTGTCTGATGCGGTCGGGCCGGAGCGAGTCCGCGCTCATGTTGACGCGATCAAGCCCCGCCTGCCTGAACGATCCCGCGAGCTCGGGCAATCGCACTCCATTGGTCGAGAGCGAGATGTCCTCGATTCCGGGAATGGACCGCAGCATCCCCACCAGAAGCTCGAGCTGCGGACGCAATGTGGGCTCACCACCCGTGATCCGGAGTCGTCTCAACCCGAGCGGCGCGAGCTCGCGGACAACCCGAGTAATCTCTTCGTAGGAGAGGATATCGGACTTGGGAAGCCATTCGAGCCCGGCGGCGGGCATGCAGTACAGGCAGCGGAAATTGCACCTGTCTGTGACGGAGATGCGGAGATACTCGATGCTCCGGCCGAAGCCATCTCGCAACGTGATACTCACCCCGCGGTTATTCCGCTCGCGCTCGTGGGGTCCACCCACTCGCGCGTTCCATCGATATAGTGCTCCATCTTCCAAATGGGGACACGCTTCTTGATCTCTTCGATCACGTAGCGGGTGCAATCGAGCGCCGGCCCTCGATGCGCATGCGCCGCGGCGATTGCCACGCTAGTCTCTCCGAGAGAGAGCACCCCTATTCTATGCTCGACTATCAGCGACGTGACACCAAAGCGGTCCGCTGCCTCCGCGACGATTTGCTCGAGCTCGGCTTCGGCCATGGAGGTGTAAGCGGAGTAATCGATGGCACTTACACCGCGACCGTCGCTCGTGTCGCGCACGGTTCCCGCAAACAGCGAGATCGCCCCGTAGCCAGTGGAGGCGATGCTGGCGATGAGTGCCGCCGGATCGATCGCGCGAGTGACGAGTGCTACGCGTATCATCCGCTCACCCACCGGACACGGGCGGGATCAGGGCGATCTCGTCGCCGGCATCAACAAGCTGGTCCGCTGACGCAAACCTCCGGTTGACGGCGACGCGGGGAGAGTCGGGAAGGATCGAAGCGCCTGGTAGCAGACGCAGGAGATCTACGAGATCCGCGACCGTGCTGCCGGATTTGAGAGGGAGTTCGAGGGTGGGACCGCCGAAGCTCTCGGCGTATGAAGCAAACAGTTGCACCGTCACCGTGGACATGTGCGCACTCCCCTCGCCCGCTGTGAAGCTTAGTCCTTATGCTTCCGACATCTGCGACATGTCCACGCCAGCGACGAGGGCTCGCAGTTCTTTCGACGGTTTGAAGACGGGGACTGGTCGGGCCGAAACCTCAACTGGAGAGCCGGTGCGTGGATTGCGCGCCATCCGCGTTTTCCGATTTCGAATCTTGAAGGTGCCGAATCCCCTGACCTCGATGTTTTCCTGGGTCTGGAGGGATTCCTTGATCGCCTCGAGGAAAGCGTCCACGACACGAGCGCAATCTTTCTTTGAGATCATCGGCCCAGCGGTTCGTGAAATCTGGGTCGTGACGCGCTCGACGAGGTCGGCTTTAGTCATTGAAAAACTCCGTATGGACGCGCGCGGGAGCGCGTAAGTGCTTTGAAACTATGGCTTTACTAATATGGTGTCAAGGCGATTTTAACGCTACTTGGCGGCTCCTTTGAGGGCGCTAAGGAACTCCTGGAACAGGGGCCGCGCGTCATGGGGGCCCGGCGCGGCCTCCGGATGGTACTGGACTCCGAAAACCGGGAGGGTTCGGTGCCGAAGGCCTTCGATGGTCCGATCGTTCA
>DASWBC010000457.1:0-1774 GCA_036390815.1 Gemmatimonadaceae bacterium | reverse complement strand
TGCGGGCGTCTCCGCCGAACGGGGGCTACATGCACCCACTGTCCACTGTCATGGATAACTACTGTTATCGATGATAAGCGTGCGATCATTGCTCCATGAAACCGGCGCCGCATCGCCTCGCTAATGATGACTTGCGTTACCCGGAGTGGTTTTTGGCGTTCCTAGCGGAGCGGGCCATCCTCAAGCCCTCACCACACACCGTGAAGGCCTACCGACAGGACTTCGCCGCGATAGCCGCGCTGCTCGCTGGTGCCCCCGACCGTGTTGTGCATTTGACGCCGGATGCGATTACGAAGGATGCGATGCAGACGGCCTTCGCCGCGTATGCCGACACCCACGAGGCCGCATCGATCCGGCGCTGCTGGTCGAACTGGAATACTTTGTGCGACTTTCTCTACGCAGGTGAGATCATCACGGCCAATCCGATGCCGCTTATCGGCCGACCCAAAGTCGCGAAGACACTTCCTAAAGGGCTTGGCGCTGACACCGTCTCCGAGCTGCTGACGGTGATCGACGACGACCGCGGTTCGGGGCGCCGCTCGGACTGGGCCGAGCGCGACCGGGCCATCGTGCTGACGGCAGTGCTCGCCGGATTACGCGCGGACGAGCTCGTGCACGCCGACGTCGGCGACATCCGACCGATAGATGGGGGCGGTGTCATTCACGTGCACGGCAAGGGCAACAAGGATCGGCGGATACCTGTGGAACAGGCCCTGATTCACGAACTTGAGGCCTACCTGGACTCCCGGGCGGCCCGCTTTCCAGGCAGGACCAAACGGCGACCAGCTACAGGCGGACTGGCCGCCTGGCCGACCACTGCCGCACTGTTTGTCGGCAGTGACGGTGAACGCATCACCCGGGGCACGCTGCAGTATCGGGTGTTGCGCGCATTCAAGAAGGCCGGCCTGAATAGCCAGCGCGCGGCCGGAGTCTTGGTTCACGGCCTCCGTCACACATTCGCCACCGAGCTCGCCAACGGCAACGTCAGCGTCTACGCGCTGATGAAGCTGCTCGGGCACGAGTCGATGGTGACCTCGCAACGCTACGTCGATGGTGCCGGGACGCAGAACCGGGAAGCTGCTGCGCGGAACCCGCTATACGGCCTGATCGAACGGTCGGGTGAACCCTAGGAACAGCTCGTCGTGTTCCGCAACGAAGCTCTGATCGGGGAGGAACAGAAGGTAGTGAGATGGCCAGGCTGCCCTGATCTTCTGATCTCCGAGAAGATTCGCGTCAGAGCATGTCTACACGGAGATCACTCATATCGACGGGGATCTGCACGTCCTCGCCGTGTTGGAGCTCGCAGCGTGCGTCGGGCAGTGCAGTGTATGCCGTTGACTGGCCCAGGACTCCAGGGTGTTCATCAATTGGAACTAAACCGGCTTTGCGCCAGTACCGGTTGAGCGCATCGATCGCCTGGATCTCTGAAACATCTTCGGGAGTTTCGCCGGCCGGGTGCGGATACAACAGAACGAGCGTGTCGGTTACGCTCGCCATTCGCGCGATCACCTCCGCGGCCAGCCACGCCCCGAGGTCGTGACCTCGCAGGGGTTCCGCGACGAGCACAGTCATCAGGATGAGGACCGTGCTGAAAGGCTCCCGGAACTGATCCTGGACGGAATCGGCGACGTACTTTCCGTCGAACAGGCCAGCGAAGTTCTCAGCGTCTTGCGACAGCGAGTCCAACATGTCCGCGATTGAGTCTTCGCCCAACCTTATCGTCAGAAAATCGGCGTATCCGCCAAGGACGTCGGGCGCGTCGACGATGTCGAGC
>DASWBC010000456.1:0-5838 GCA_036390815.1 Gemmatimonadaceae bacterium | reverse complement strand
GATACTCGGTGTCAATGGCGACGATTTAATGAAGGCGTTTCACCTGTCGCTCGAAAAGATTCTGGATCTGAGCAAAGCGAAGGGCGTGACGGTAAAAGGAAACGATCTCTTTCTCGACCCGGTGCGCATCCTTCCTCCACCGGCCATCGCGGGCCACGCCACGGCGATAAGAGTGGACGGCGATGAGCTTGTCCAGACGTTCGGCTCCATTGGAGCCAGGCCGCCTCTGCTCCCGCCGGACACCTCCGCCGGCGCCTACATGTTTTTCAAGGGAGGATCGCTCCACTTCGGAAAGCTGCTCATGCTCGACGCGGAGATGCAGGTGGTGGATCTGCGCCCGTCGGGCTTTTTCGACTTCTCACTCGACCGGTACCACGAACAGCTAGTGGCGGGCTATGAGCGGACGCTGGCCGATATGGGGCTGGAGGTGTACATGCTCGGGCTCGATAAGCTGGGGTCGGCCTCGGCACGGCCGGCATCGCCTTCCCTGAAGTCAACGAACGGCAACTGAACGAGAGGTTAGCTGGAAGCTGAAAGGCTCTAAGCTGAAAGCATTAGAACGTCGGGACGTCATTGGTGGCGTGATGTTACAGGCGGTTGGTTTTACCCTAATCCGCGCCCGCAACGTCCCGACGTAGTAAAGCTTATGGCTCTAAGCTTGAAAGCTTACGGCTAACCTCTCGTTCAGTTGCCGTTGCAGGTCCGGTTGCAGTTGACGTCAGACCTGCGCAACCTGAGGCTCCGCGGACGGGCGTGAGCGCCCCCGGCCCGGCGGCTGCGAGATCTTCTCCACGACGAGAGCTATCTCCTGCTCCGTGACCGTGCTGTCCGTCGCGGAAGCCCGCGCGATGTCCGCCTGCGAGATGATCCCGAGGCAACGCCCGCTGGTGTCGACGATCGGAATTCGGCGGACCTGGAGCTCGGCCATTTTCTGCTCGACGTCCCTCAGGTCGTCGTCCGGCCCGCAGCAGCTCGCCGCCGGCGTCATCAGGTCGTTCAGCTTGGTGGTGGATTCCTTGCCCGTCGCGACTCCGCGCACGGCGAGATCCCGATCGGTCACGATCCCGATTACGCTCCCCGCATCATCCACGATCGGAACGCACCCGCAGTCGCGGTCGCGCATCACGCGCGCGGCATCGCGCGCAGTGTGGTCCGGCCGGCAACACTCGGGCTCCCTCGTCATAATATCGCGTGCTCTCATCCTTCCCCCTTTTTTCCTGGACGGTCGGTTCACATAGAGTGCAGATGACGTGCCCAGGCGGCAAGTCGAAGTCCACGCGTTGAGTGTCGTGATGCCGGCCGCAGAGGTAAATTCCGATTCGATTTGCCGGAGGCGTGTTGGACTTGTCCCAACCGAACAGCGAGCAGACATCGGAGCTCACGCTGAATGCGCGGGCTCTGGCTCCGGATTTCAAGGTCCTGGGTGAGCTGGGCCGGGGCGGCATGGGTATCGTGTACCTCGCGATCGACGTCAATCTGGACCGCGAGGTCGCCATCAAGGTGTTGCCCGCGCATCTGACCGAGCCGTCGGGAGTGCGCGACCGGTTTCTGCGCGAAGCCCGAACGTCGGCGAAGCTCTCGCACCCCAACATCGTGCCCGTCTACCGCGCCGACGAGAAGGATGGCGTCGTCTTTTTCGTGATGCGGCACGTCGACGGCGAATCGCTGGCCGAGCGTCTCGCCTCGAGCGGCCCGTTGTCGCCGTTGGATGCCGCACGCGTGCTGGGCCAGGTCGCGCTCGCGCTCGATTACGCGCACGCGCGGGGCGTGATCCACCGTGACATCAAGCCTGAGAATATTCTCCTCGAGCGTGGGAGCAATTCCGCCGTAGTGACCGACTTCGGCATCGCCCGGCTCATGGAAGCCGCGCCACAGACTGCGACCGGACAGGTACTGGGCACGGTTCACTACATGAGTCCCGAGCAGGTGTTGGGGGAGCGCGTAGACGGTCGAAGCGACGTGTATTCATTGGGCGTTGTCGGCTTCAAGGCAGTGACCGGACAGCTGCCCTTTGCCGCGAAGTCGGCGACGGCTGTGCTGGTCGAGCATGTGATGAAGGAGCCGCCGACGGTTCGAAGCATTGGGCCCGGCGTGCCAGAAAAGCTCGCAGGGATAATCGATCGTTGTCTCGCAAAGGATCCCGCCGCCCGCTATCAAACCGCCGGTGAGCTCGCGACGGCGCTCGACGATGCGACGCGTTTCATTCCGCAGTCCAGCGCCGCTGTGGTGACGCCGGAATCGAAGGAGCCGCGCATTATCTCCGAGCGGGAAGCCAAAGCTCTGTGGTCGCGCGCAGCCGAGCTGCAGTCGGAGACGGGAGTGCAGACGAGCCTCCGCAGTCCGCCTCCCTCACTCGGTCCGCCGACCACCGAGGACCGGCGCACGCTCACCAGCGGATACCGGCTCAGCGATGTTCACGAGGCCGCCACCGAAGTCGGGATTCCCGAGCGCTACGTCGCGCGGGCCCAGTCGGAGCTCGGACTGAACACGTCGGGCGCGGATAGGGAACGCTCGTCGAGTGTCGCAACCCGAACGGGAGCGGGCACCGCTGTCGCGTCCCGGCGCTTCGGGCAAAATATCTTCTTGGGTGCGCCCACGAAAATCGTTTGCGAGGTCGAGGTTCCAAAGGAAGTAAGCCCGGAAGATCTCGAAATGCTGGCCCTCATGGTTCAACGGACGATTGGCGATCCGGGACACGTCAGCTCCCTGGGGAGAAGCCTGCACTGGAGCTCGGCCCAGCAGCAGCGGCGACTGCAGATCAGCATTGTGCCTCGGAATGGACGGACGGTCATCCGTGCCGACGAGAGCCTACAGCCTCTTGCCGGAGGGCTTTTCGGCGGAATAGTCGGGGGCGGTGGAGGTGGCGTAGGAGGCGGAGTCGGGATGCCACTCGGAATTGCGCTGACTCACTCGCCGCTGGTCGGGTTGGGATTCTTTGGCGCCGCGGTCATCAGCGCGTACCTGGTGGCACGTACGCTATTTGTCTCGATCAGGCGAAAGCGGGAACGAGAGTTGTCTGATCTCCTCCGCGACATGGCCGCGCACATTGGTGGAGACCGATGATTTGAGTTACACCCTTGCCGCGGATGGGGGTGGACTCCAGCTAGGCGGTCTCTCCAGCGCTGCCCGGTCCCACTTCGCTCGATCGGCCGCAGCCTCGTACGTGCTCTGAAGAAATTCGAGCAGCGCGCGGTCCGGGTCCGGGGATGAGCGGACACTCTCGTACGGCAGAATCCACTCGTGCATCACGGGTTGATAGTACGCGTCGTCGGGCCGCACTGGGGCGACATCGCAGCCCGGCGGCTCGGGATACGAGTACGCATAGAACGCCGGCTCAGCGACCGGGCTCCCGACCATTCCCGGCCACCAGCCCGCGCTGATGCATTCATGCGAATAGCCTTCGAGCGTCACGTAGTCCGGACAATTGGGAATGCCGCCGGGATGCCGCGGAGCCGGACGTCCCGAGAATCGCGTGCACGCGAGGTCGAACCCGCCCCACCAGAAATGCGACGGACTCGACTTGCCGATGAATCGCCCCCGAAATCTCTTGAGCACGCGATCGGCCTGGACGAGAATCTGCCAGCAGCGATGGGCCGCATCCGGATCATACGATGCGTGCGTGCGATCCTCATCGAATCGTAGCGTATCCGACATCTCCATCGGCACGGGGAAGATCTTCACACCGATGTCGAGTGAGCGGAGCATCGACATGTACGCCTCGTAGAAGTCCGCGACGGACTGGGCCAACAACGGGAGGGCGCGAGTGTCCCCGTCGCTCGTCCGCGCGATCAGTTTGTGGTTAGTGAAGTCGAAGCTGACGTCGAAGGTGCGGCCATCAAATGGTATGGGCGAAGTGGTCAACCCTCGCTCGGTGACGTACATCACGACCTGCCACCAATGGTTCTGCATCGGCGCGAGGGCCAGTCGAGTCTTGCCGACCATCTGCGTCCAGCGATGCAGGGTCGTCTGGGTCGGCGCCCACTCATCGAGCGTGAGCTTTGGCCAGGTCTGCGTCTTCCGTTCCGACAGCGTCTCGATCACACCTGATATTCTACATTGAGGCGCTCGGAGGTGTCGAGCCCCGCGTCGAGCGAGCATATTCACTGATCGGAGTGCTCGGCCTCTCCTGATCTTCAAATGAAACGATCGATTCTGATTTCTGCCGCCGTCATCTCACTGACAGGATGTGCGCGCCAGAAGGCACCAGCATCAACACACGCGTATGTTCCGCGTATCCGCGAGATCACCGTGACTGCTGTCCCCCTCCTGGTAAGGGAGCAGCAGGGTGTGTTTCCATTCCTGGCCAAGGATTTTGGGAAAGGCGGGGTACTCGAGGGAAAGGAAGTCTACGGGTTTTCGCCAAGCACGGTCGCGGTGGCGGAGGGAGACACGATCCACTTCACATTGATCAATCCCGAGGACGACGATCACTCGTTTGCGCTGCCGGATCTGGTGGTGCCCCTTCCCCCGCAGCAGACGATCCGGGTCAGCTATGTTGCGAAGCACGCCGGTATCTATCCGATCCTTTGCACGATTCCCAAACATCTGCCGATGATGTCCGGTCAACTTATCGTGCTCGCGGGCACGAGTATGGCAGACTGAAGACTCTCCACCGCTAGTCACGCTCAGGAGTCGCTCCTATGGTCACCGCGCTTCCCCTTCGACAACTCGGCACCACCGACATGGAAATCACCCGAGTGGGGTTCGGCTCGTGGGCAACCGGGGGTGGTGGCTGGGCGTTCGGGTGGGGTCCTCAGGACGACAATGAATCCATCGCCGCAATCAACCACGCGCTCGAGCGCGGCGTCAATTGGATCGACACCGCCGCGATTTACGGGCTCGGTCATTCGGAAGAAGTCGTTGGCAAGGTACTGCGGGGGCGCGGCGCCTCCGACCGTCCCTACGTGTTCACCAAGTGCGGCCTGGTGTGGGACGAGAGCGATCCGATGAAGGAGGCAGTGCGCTCACTCGCCTCCAAATCCATTCGCCGGGAGTGTGAGGCATCACTCCGCCGGCTCGGCGTCGAGCGCATCGATCTCTACCAGATCCATCGACCCGACGAGTTCGGCGTGCCGGTCGAGGAATCCTGGCGGACCATGGCACAACTCGTCGAAGAGGGAAAAGTCCGCGCGATCGGGGTTTCAAACTATGACGTCTCGCAGCTCCGGAAGTGCGAGTCGGTCCGTCACGTAGAGTCGCTGCAGCCGCCCTTCTCGCTGATAAAACGAGACGCCGCGGTAGCAGAGATTCCGTGGTGCAACGCCAACCGCACCGGAGTAATCGTCTACAGCCCGATGCAAGCCGGCATTCTCACGGATAGCTTTTCGGTGGATCGTGTGAAGACGATGGACGACGATGACTGGCGGAAAAAATCCGTGAACTTCCAGACACCGCACCTCGAAAAGAACATTGTTCTGCGCGATGCACTCAAGCCGATCGCGCAGCGCCACGATACCAGCGTGTCGGCCGTGGCCGTGGCGTGGACGCTGGCGTGGCCGGCGGTGACGGGCGCCATCGTCGGCGCGAGATCGTCGTCTCAGGTCGATGGCTGGATCGCTGCGGCTACGCTAACTCTAACCGCGGGCGACCTCGATGAGATCGCGTCAGCGATCGAGCGAATCGGGGCCGGGTCGGGACCGACGCGTCCGCCGTCGAGGCCGCGGGATGTCGGGCTGGAGTCGGCGCGCCAATCCCAGCTGGAAGCGAGGTGACAACTATCTCGCGACGATTGACGATCAAATAATGACACGCGAGCGCCGTTGAACCACGCAACGTTCAAGGATCCACAGGGAAGAATCTGGGACGTTTGGCAGGTGCATCCGTCTGCGGCGGAGCGCC
>DASWBC010000455.1:0-1888 GCA_036390815.1 Gemmatimonadaceae bacterium | reverse complement strand
GTTGCGGTCGATTCGGTCGAGGTCGCTCGTGACCTCCAGGGGATCGAAACGCTGGTGGAGATCGATGTCGGAGTGGGCCGCACTGGTGCGCAGTCACCGGAGCGAGCGGTCGAGGTCGCGAGGGCGTGCTCCAATTTCCAGGGCATCTTCTACTGGCCGTCGTGGCTCGACGAGGCAGGCTTCCACGCCGCGCGCGCCAGGATCGACGCCGTCCTCGATGCGCTCTCCGCGTCGGGCCTCGAGGCGAAGATTGTCTCGGGAGGTTCGACGCCAGGTGCCGCGAAAACGCCGCTGATTCCGCGGACAACCGAAATCCGACCTGGCACCTACGTCTTCTATGACGCGAACAGCATTGAGGCGAACGCCTGCGTCGAGGCGGACTGCGCGCTCAGGGTGCTCACCACGGTCGTCAGCACTTCGGTGCCGGGGCAATGCGTGATCGACGCGGGTTCAAAAACGCTCTCGAGCGATCAGACCGTCGGGTCCGGAACGTTTGGCCTCGTCGTCGGGCGGCCATGGACCGTGCGCAAACTGAATGAGGAGCACGGCTACGTGGAGATCCATGGGCCGGCCCACGTCGGGGAGAAAGTCTGGGTCGTGCCAAGCCATGTCTGCCCGACTGTCAACCTGCACGACGAAATCTGGTACGGCCGCCGCGGCCGAGTGGAAGGAAGCTGGAAGGTCGCTGCACGTGGGAAAGTACGCTAGAACGGACGGCAGTTCGCTAACGGAGAGCCATGCTCATGACGAAGCGCCGAAATGTCATCGTCCACATCGCGACCAGCGCGGACGGTTACATCGCGCGTCCTGACGGTGATCTCGAATGGCTCACGTCCCGCCCCGCTCCCGAAGGCTTCTACGGCATGAACGCCTTCATGAAGTCGATCGACACGATGCTGCTTGGCCGGAAGACTTACGAGGTGAGCCTGCGCATGGGGGCGAAGTTCGAGTCGAAGAGTCCGACCATCGTCTTCTCTCGTCATGCGCCACCCGCTGACGCCCCATCAGGCGTGGAATTCGTGAACGGTCCGATCGGCCCATTCATGAGCCGTCTTCGAGAGCAGCCTGGCAAGGATATCTGGTTGATGGGCGGGGGTGAGCTCATCGCCTCCTTTCTTGACGAGCAGGCGATCGACGAGTTCGTCGTCAGTGTGGTCCCTGTGTTTATTGGGGACGGCATTCCGTTGATAGCGCGACGTCACCGCCAAGTGCCCCTGGATTTGCAGTCAGTCGAACGCTTCGAGGATGGTGTGGTTCAACTGCATTACCGCATTCAGGACCATTCCTGCTGACGGCGATTCTATCCTTCGTTGGCGTATGTGAGATCGCCGCACGGACCGTTGAAGTACGCCGGCGGATGCAACGCGGAGTTGAGCAGGGCGTGCATCTCCTCGTGCTTAACCAGCTTTTCGCTGTAGGCGTGGGCTCCCGCAAGAACAATCCTGTTCCCGTGCTTGATCCAGTATCCCCAGTACGATTCGCTTCCGACTTGAATAGTCGAATCGTTGGGGACTACGAAGAAAGCGACCGCATGAACGTCGCCTGACCGGCCCGAGCACGACTCGAGCTCTTTCCACCACGTGACGTATTGCACGCTTGGTTCGATCTTCTGGGCTTTCGAAAGATCGATCTCTTGCCACGGCTCCAGCGGATGGTGGCAACCAACGAGGAGCGCGGCCAGCGGAAATACGTATGACAAGCCGTTCACCCGAGCACATGATGGCTGTGCCCGGGCATCGCGACGGCCGACAGCCCGCACGATTCTCGTTCTTTTAGACAGTGTTCTACTGGACGGTGAGGGTCGCCGTCATTCCCGGGTGGATGGTGCAGTGAAACCCGTAGCTCCCGGCCGTGTTGAACACGCGGGTGTGTGATGTGCCGCTGGCGA
>DASWBC010000454.1:0-4033 GCA_036390815.1 Gemmatimonadaceae bacterium | reverse complement strand
GGTCGAGGCGTGCACGGCGATATCCGCCGCACCATAAAGGTCTGGTACATCAGATCGAGAACCGAGGAAGCTGACGCAGTCGCCCAACCCGCCTGCCGCGATCTCGTCTCGGAGTTCCGCTTCGTAGGACGCGTCTGTCCTTGCCGTCGCGCCAGCAAAGCAGACGCGCAGGCGGGCGCGGACCGTCTCAGGCAGAAGTCGCAACGCGGCGATGACTTCGCGCTGACCCTTCCATGCCCGAATGTTGCCCACCATGAGCACCAGCAGTTGGTCGGCTGCCACTCCAAGCTCGGCCCGCACCGCCTCGCTGGTCCGCACGTTGCGCGCGCGGAGATTCTCGAAGTCCACACCCAGATAGATCAGCTCGATCCGATCAGGATCAACCCCCTGCTCGCGCAGGACACCTGCCATGTGGCGGCTGATGGCGAGGTACAAGTCGAAGCGGCGGTAGAGCCACCGGTGAATCCGCCGGCGCGGGCGCCCTGACTCGCCCATGGCCGTGACCACACAAGGAATTCCCACCAGTCGTGCGGCGGGAAGCCAGTCGTCGTTCCCGACTCCGGGAGAGTTGTTCAGATGTAGAAGATCGATCCGGAGACGCCGCAGTTCCCGCCGACGGCGTAGCACAGCGCTTCCCAGCCCAAGAAGATTCGCTATCGGCCGACGTGACTTAATTGTCTCCCGTTCCTTGCGGGCGATTTCGTCGAAAACCACGACCTCGATGCCGCGGGCCCGGAGTCGACTTACGAACACATTGTCCTCGTAAAACAATGCGATCGGCTCGAATCGGGCTCGATCAACGCGCGTTGCCAAATCGAATAGCGCCTGATAGGAGCCACCGACTGTTCCGTCCTGGTTGCTTTCGACGATGAGTACGCGTTTTGGACTCGCTACGCGATTAGCCGGCGGCGACAAGTCCACTCGCGCTATATCGGCTCCGGGTGAGCTGACCGCCATGTGATATGGCTTGGAAAGCTCTCTTTCAAATGTCTCGGTCACTCGGAGGCTTGGTTGAGGAAAGGCCGGCGTACAGGGGGGTTGTCCCGATAGGTTCGACACGCACATCCTGGCGAGGTCCGGTTGCAATCAGAGGGCCGACTTCAGTGGGCGAAGAATTCTCAGTCTTCAGAATACTGTCCCGAGCTTAACTCCTTGTCGTTCCAGCATTTAGCCCATCCCGCGGAAACCGGCTCGCACTGCTGAGGCCGCGGCGGGCAGTAGCAACTGTCGTGAACGAGCAACATGACTGCTACGCTCGGCCTACCGCAGGCGCGCCGCAATCACCCTCGGTGTTCCCGTGGCTCGGTTCTGCAGGGCGTTCAGTCCGCCACCGACAAAAACACCAGCTACTGTCGCAAGCCAGTCGCCAAATGGCGAAACAGCCAGCCCGAAAGCCATTGGCACAACGACGAGTCCTGCGCATAGAAGCGAAACGCTTGTGACAACGACTGCAGCCCACCGCACGCGATTTCGTTTTGACAGTGACGACTCGTTGATGCGGGCGCACCAATACCCGAGTGGCACCGCGAGAACAGCAAGCCAGACCCAGCTTACGACGACCTCCGAGCGCGTCCCCTCGATGAACCATTGAAACGGCAACCACAGCGTCCATCCCAGTGATGCAGCGAGTGGAATGCGGTGGTCATCGGCTGACGAGCTACTCTGCGCGCTCATTCTGACGCCCCGCGAATCGTATCGACCACTCAGCCTGAGAGTGTCGGCAGCCAACCCCGCAGTCGAGGGCCTGGCCGGGAACGCGCCAGCGAGACCGAACAGCGGAGGACGAAGCCGGAGCACTGCTGCGCCAGTGTGAACGCCGAAGACGAGATCCTGGCGATTCTGCGCCAGCAGAACTATCTCCCTCTTGCTGGCATCTGCGATCCGCACTACCGGAGCGACGTCGCGCGTGGGTTCCCCGGGCATGACCGTCGTTGAAACCGTTGCACCGTAGAGAAGCAGTCTCCGCATTCTACGACTATCGGCTAGTGCCGTATTCGGAATCTGAACGCCGTCAATGCTTGCGGTGAGGACGCGCCCTCGGAAAACTTCGAAGTTCCAAAAAACGCGCGCGATCTGGCCGTAATACTGTGAGTCGGGGAGCGATGGAGCGAATCCGAAGCTCGAAATTACTTGAATCGCGAACCAGAGTGTTGCCCAGCCCACTGCGAGATTCCTGGCAATTCGTGGTGGCGGCCGTAGCCAGCTCGCCGCGTAGCGACCTATGGCGAAGCCGAGTGCGCCGCCCAGGGTGTTGGTCAGCACGTCGCCGATCGTGGAGTCGCGTCCGGGAATCATGGAGAACTGGGCAGCTTCGATGAGAGCTGACAAAACGCACGCAATTAGGATCGCGCGTTTTCCCGGGAATCCAGAAAGAGCGAGCCCGATACCAAGTGGAACGAACAGAAAGACATTCAGGACCGCGTTGAGTCCGCCAAGGGAACCGCAAACCAGGCAAAAATGCGAATCAACGGCGGGACCGGGGCTCGGCAACAACGTCGCAAAGGCGATGGCGACCAGGCTTGCGAATGTGATTACCAATCCGGCTCGGCGGACATGTGGCGCGAGGGCAACAGTCATCATGATTTGGAGGGCCGGCGGTATCTGGCTAAACGGATGAAGTGCAAGCTTTCTCCTTGCGGCGCAACGGGATAGCGAGAGGAGTGCGACGAAGCGGACAAGCTACCAGACTGGCATTTGAAGTGCGAACCGCACGGTAGCGCAGTTTCGCGCCGCGTGCCCCGCCTCTCTTCCAACCATGCGCTCAAAGACGACTTCGCACTTCTTCACAGTCGACGTCGAGGAATACTTCCAGGTAAAAGCGCTGGAATCTGCCGTCTCTCGTGCGGAGTGGATATCGCGTCCGAGCAGGCTCGCGGGCAGCATCGACGCGCTGCTGGAAGGTCTTGATCGCCGCAACGTGCGCGGAACCTTCTTCGTCCTTGGTTGGATTGCGGAGCATCGTCCCGGGGTCGTGCGTGCTATCGCGGCCGCCGGTCACGAAATCGCCTCTCACGGTTTCTGGCACGAGCGCGTTACGGCGCAGGACCACGATTCGTTTCGCAAAGATGTCCGGATGTCAAAGCATGTGCTCGAGGATTTGATCGGCGCAGAAGTTATAGGGTATCGCGCCCCCAGTTTTTCGATCATCCCCGGTTACGAGTGGACCTTCGACGTTCTGGTCGAGGAAGGATACAAGTACGACTCGAGTCTCTTCCCAATTCGGCGACGCGGTTACGGCTACCCCGGCGCACCTCGGGTTCCCCACATCATTCAACGGCCGGCGGGACGCCTCGCAGAGTTTCCGCTCGCGACGACGCGCATTCTCCGCTATCCCGTACCCGCTGCTGGAGGCGGGTACCTGCGCCAGTTTCCACTCGCTGTAATTCGTCGCGCGTTTCGTGAAGCGAGCGAGCGATGCGAGCCGGCGACCTTCTATATCCATCCGTGGGAAATCGATCCTGGCCAGCCGCGTCTCCCGGTTTCTGTTGTGAACCGGCTTCGGCACTATCGCGGTCTCGGCAACACGCTCGAGCGCATCGATCTCATTCTCCAGGAGTTCAGGTTTGTCACGATTGCCTCATATCTGCCGTCACTCGAGAACCTTGGTGCGTCACTCATGACGGCAGGCGCGGCGTGACATTGCACATCCAGACATTTGGCTCCGAAGAGGAGTGGGACGAGTCGACCGGCTCCGAGGAGGAGTGGGACACCTTCGCAGCTACGCAAAAGGGATATACGCACTTTCACAGACTGCGGTGGCGCACGGTCATCGAGCGGGTGTTCGGGCACGAGTGCGTCTACCTGGCGGCGCGTGACAAGACGGGTAAGCTTGCGGGAATCCTCCCGCTTGTTCGCGTGCGGAGCGTCGTGTTCGGACACTATCTCGTGTCGATGCCATTCGTCAATTATGGGGGACCCGTGGGGACCGATGCCGCGATTCGCGCGCTCGTGGATGAAGCGGTCGCCGTCGCTCGGCGCGATCGAGTGAAGCTGCTGGAGATGCGGAGCAGTGTGCCGCTGGATACGCCCCTCC
>DASWBC010000453.1:0-3118 GCA_036390815.1 Gemmatimonadaceae bacterium | reverse complement strand
CGGAAGGCACTCTGGCGCCCGTGACGCCCGGAGCGGCGCCCCCAGTGGGGCGCCGCTTTGTTTTGTCGGCGCTCGGGACGCCCGAAACGATTCCGTGCTCGAGCCAGGCGTGCTCGCCCCGCAGAACTTCCATCGCGAGCTTGTACAGTGCGGGATCGTTGGCGCCGAAGAGCGCATCAAAATTCGCCTTGATCCGGTCGCGTGCCTCGAGACAGAACACATCCGCGAGAGTGACGGCTTCCGGCCTTCCCTGCTTCGACAGCATCTGCGCTCTCGCGCAAGCCGCCGACATCGCGTACAGTTCCGCTCCGATGTCCACCGCGCGGAAGAGCACCATCTGCCTTTTCTCGAGCTTGGGGCCGAAACGCACCATCGCATGGAAAATCGAGCGACCGAGATGACGCGTCGTCCGCTCGATGTACCGCACGTGGCGGGCGAGCCTGCCGAACTCGCTGTATCGTTTGAATCTCGAGGGGTTCAGCCAGCGGGACGGATACCAGGTGAGATAGAACGGCGTCGCGCTCGCCATCGCCGCGAGCTTCTCCTTGAACGAAGTCTCCGGGCTGACAATGTTGAACGCGAGCTTGAAGTGGTGATCGACTGCCTCTCTCGCGATGAACAGCCGCATTATCTCCGACGATCCCTCGAAGATGAGGTTGATGCGGTAGTCGCGCATCGCCCTCTCCACGGGTATCGCCGGCTCTCCGCGGCTGGCGAGCGACTCAGCGGTCTCGTACCCGCGCCCGCCGCGGATCTGCACGGTGTCGTCGACGATTCTCCAGCCGGCTTCGGTGTTGAACAGCTTCGCGATCGCTGCCTCGAGCCGAATGTCGTAACCACCCTGCTCGTAGAGCGCCGCCGAAAGCTCGGCCACCGCTTCCATCGCAAAAGTGTACGCCGTCATGCGCGCGATCTTCTGCGCGACGGCTTCGTGCTTTCCGATCGGCTGGCCCCACTGCACTCGCTCGTTCGCCCACTTGCGCGCGATCGAGACCATCTGCTTGCCCGCGCCGGCGCAGCCGGCGGGAATCGTGAGACGCCCGGTGTTGAGCGTGACGAGAGCGAGCTTGAGTCCCTTCCCCTCTTCCCACAGGATGTTCTCGCGCGGCACCTTCACGTTGGTGAAGCGGATGACGCCGTTCTCGATTGCCTTGAGCCCCATGAACCGGAGGCGATGAACCACCTCCACTCCCGGCATCGACGCCTCGACGATGAAGGCGGTGATCTGCCTCACCGATTTCCCCTTGATAACCTTGTCCGGCGTCTTCGCCATCACCACGAACAGCTCGGCCCTCGTTCCGTTGGTGCACCAGAGCTTCTCGCCATTGATGATGAAGTGCTTTCCATCCGCGGTTGGCGTCGCGGTGCAGCGCATGTTGGCGGGATCCGACCCCGCATCCACTTCGGTCAGCGCAAAGGCCGAGATCGCGCCCTTCGCCAGTCGCGGAAAGTATTTGCGCTTCTGTTCCTCGGTACCGAATAGCTTGAGCGGCTGCGGAACTCCGATCGACTGATGCGCGGAGAGGAGCGCGGTAATCGATCCGTCCTTGGACGTCACCATCTCGATCGCGCGGATGTAGCTCATCTGCGACAGACCGAGCCCGCCGTACTCCTTCCCGATCTTGATGCCGAAGGCGCCCATGTCGCGCAGCTCCTGCACGAGCGACTCGGGGATCTCGCCGGTGCGGTCGATCTCGTCGGAATCCACCCGCTCCATGAACGCGCGCAGCTTGTCCATGAAGGGCTTGGCGCGCGCCTCTTCCGCAACGTCGGAGGGCGGATGCGGGTGAATCAGGTCGAGACGGAATCGCCCGAGGAAGAGCTCGCGCACGAAGCTCGGGTGCGTCCACTCGGTCTCACGCGCCGACTCTGCTACGTCTCGCGCTTCCTTTTCGCTCGCCAGTCCTACCGATGTTTCGCTCATGTGCGTCTAAGGAAGATAGCTAGTCCCACAATGGAAATGGCCGCAAAGGAAAACCACTGGATGGCATACATACGGTGAGGGCCTTCGTCGAGGGGCGTCTGCTCAACGCGCGGCGGAGTGCTCGGCGAGGTCGCTGAATCGGTGAGAACGACGTAGTACTTCGCGATTGGATAGGGGAAAACCTTGACGACCGCTGCCCGGTCGAGGCGCCGGAACGACCTGGGCCGCGCCGGATTTGCCTCGGGAAAGGGGCCCTGGGTGGGGAAAGTCTCCACAAAGCCGTGCCCGTTCAGAGTATCGGCCTCTTTCCACGGCTGAGTATCGATGGTAGTGCCGTCGGCCGAATAGACCCAGCCGCGGTTGACGAGCACAGCCGTATCCTTTCTGGCTCGCAGCAGGGGCGTCAGGATGTTGACGCCGGGCGATCCGTTGCGTCCCCGAAGAGTGTAGATGATCTCCTGCGCGTGGTCGTAGATCCCTCTGACGTGGACTCTGCGGAAATGGGCGGCCGCAGTATCGTGCGGCAGCGAGTCGAGCTCGACTTCGGGCGCGAACCGTCGTGCGCCGACGATCGCATTCGCCTTCTGCCGCGCCCACAGCCGACGGATCTGCCAGGCGCCGAGCAGGATGCAGGCGATGGCGATGGCGATCGCGAGCACGCTGAGAATCCACTTGCGGAGGGTCACGCGCGAAATATCGCCCGTTGGAGCGGTTTCAGCTTCCTACTGCAATTGCACCTACTGACAGTCCCGGTTCATCAGGTTTCGGTCGGACGCTCGATCGGAACCCGGATCCGTCCGACGTACTCGCGATGTTTGTCGACCCACCACGCCCACGGCACGAACAGCCAGATGCCCACCGCCGTCCACGCCAGCACCCGCTCACTCGATGGCGGAGGACCGTTGCTCCCGGCGTAGAGAACCGCGAGCACGAGGACAAACGCCCACAGCCCCCAGCGCCCGATGCGATCGAGCGCGCGGGTCGCGCGGGCATAGACCGAGATCCCCGCAGCGTAGATCGTGAACTCGATGAGCAACGGAAATGGCGCGTAGTTCCAGAGTCCCCCGCCAACCTTCGGGGCCGATGACCCGGGCCAGAGCGGAAGATCCCGACCGTGCATCGGCAGATCGAGAAGCCAGTGGCTCACGACGAGCAGACCCAACACCCAGGCACCGGAGCCGTAGCGTCTCAGCA
>DASWBC010000452.1:0-5245 GCA_036390815.1 Gemmatimonadaceae bacterium | reverse complement strand
GCCGTCATGACCGCGAACACTGTCATCGCTTCGGCGCATCGGTAAATCGTCGTGCGGAATCCGGCCCGGAAGAGATAGAGGATCGCCGAGATCAGTGTACCGGCATGGCCGATACCGATCCAGAAGACGAACGTGATGATGTACACGCCCCACATCACGGGCGGGTTGTACCCAGCGACTCCCAGGCCGCTGTAGATCTGGTACATCCAGGCACTGATTCCGATCAGCAGGAAGAACACCGCAACGCCGAGGCCGATGAACCACGCGACGGTCGGATGCAGGGTCCCGACGATCTCGCGATCGACCTGCTCGTAATCCCTCACCGCCGGCAGCTGGACGTCTGCCGCAGCGATGTTCGGCCGACGTGGCTCGTCGCGGGCCGGTACCGGTTGTGTGAGAGTCGCCATAGCTATGCGCCTCCGGAACTGGAAGGCGCCGGGTGCATCACTTTCTTCAAATAGACCACCGCCGTGAATGTGTTGAGCTCCTCGAAAACGTGGTATGCCCTCGCATCCTTGGCGAGCTGCGTGACGGTCCAGCTCTCATCGGCCGCGTCGCCGAACACGATTGCGCGCGACGGACAGCCCGCAGCGCACGCGGTGGTGAACTCGTCGGGCTTGAGCGCGCGTTTCTCCGCAGTGGCCCGATTCTCGGCTTCGCGGATTCTCTGCACGCAGAAGGTGCATTTCTCCATCACGCCTTTTCCCCGCACGGTGACGTCGGGATTCAGCTGCCAGTTCAGCGGCTCGGGGAAAGCGTACTGCGGGCGCGCCGGCTCGCCGTAACCGAACCAGTTGAAGTATCGGACCTTGTACGGGCAGTTGTTGGAGCAGTAGCGCGTGCCGACACAGCGATTGTACACCTGCACGTTCAAGCCGTCGGGTGAATGGTAGGTGGCATAGACCGGGCACACCGGCTCGCACGGCGCGTTGCCGCATTGCTGGCACATCATCGGCACGAAGCGCGTGTCGAAATCGGCCCCGCCGTCTTCTCCGCCCTCGTAGTACCGCTCGATCCGGATCCACGCCATCTCGCGACTGCGAAGGAGGTTCGCGCCGAAGCCGGTGCGGTCGGGAAGAACCTTTCCTACCTGCCAATCGGCGCCGACGGTTGGGATGTTGTTCTCAGCGTAGCAGGCGCTTACGCATGCAGCGCATCCAGTGCAGCGCGCAAGATCGACCGTCATCGCCCAGCGGCGCTTGGCCATGCCGCTCCAGTGGTTCGGATCGTACATACCCTTGTCCTTCGACTTCGGATCACCTTGCTCGCCCTGAGCATCGTTCGCGACTGGCGAGCGGAGACCCGGGAGGAATTGGTGCGGCGCGTCACCCGGCATTTCCTCGCCCGGCTGAGCACCTGCCGGATGATCTATCGGGGGAGCCTCGGTTCCGGCGTTCGCCGCAATCTCCGCCACGTTCGAAGCCCCGGTGTCATGTCCGGGTCGTCCCGCCTGGAGATCCGCGATCGCGATCGCCTGACCGATTCCGCGCCCGTGCTGGCGCGCCGATCCTTCGGTGGTGACGATGTGCGCGTAGCCGCCCGCCTTGGAGACGTTCGCCTTGGTCGAGACGAACGCCACTCCTCCGGCGCGGTCCTCCGCCAGCGGTAGGATCTCGAGCGGGTTGGATCCTGCCTTCGCGTATCTGCCGGCGTGCGTGTGACCCCGACCAGTTCCGATGGCGACGGTGTCGCGCTGAGTGCCCGGATACCGGAGCACCGGCAGTGTCAGGCTTCCCGCCGACGTTTGGACGGTGACGAGATCACCGTTTGCGAATCCCATCTTCTCCGCCGTCGCCGGGTTCATCTCGGCGACCGTCTGCCAGCAGATTTTGGTGACGGGATCGGGGATTTCCTGGAGCCACGGCTTGTTCGCGCCGCGCCCATCGCCAAGGAACGGGTGCGGATAAACCACGAGGTACATGTTGCCGCTCGACTGTTCGAGCGCCGTCGGGGCGCGCACCGGTGGAACAGGACGCGCGGTAGTCGGCTCGCCGAGTGACCCCGATGCGATTCCACGCGGAAGAGCGGCGGCGAGTCCGGCGGCGCCTCCAGAGAAGCGGCTGATCAACCAACTCCGGTAGTCGGTCATCGGATAGCGCGCCGCGCTCCCCGGATCTTTCTTTGCCGTGGCGATCAATACATCGGATGTCGCGCGAGTATCGAACACCGGATCCATCGTCGGCTGCTGAAGAGAGATCGTGCCGCGAACCGGCTCGGCGTCTCCCCACTGCTCGAGCGTGTGATGATCGGGAAGAATCAGATCGGCCAGCTCCGACGTCTCGTCCGGATAGCTCGAGAAGCTCACCTTGAACGGTACCTTCGCCATCGCGGCGGCAAATCCCACCGACTTCGGAAGCGTGAATGCCGGATTGGCGCCGCGCACCATCAGCAGCGAGACGCCGCCGGAGTTCATCCGCTCGGCCAGAGCACGCAACTCCGCCGGTGCCGCCATTCGATCGAAGCCCAGATATCCTTCGTTCGGCTTGATAGTGACGCCGACATTGCCGCGCGACTGGTTGAGAGCGTTCGCGGCGAGAGCGACTTCCAATCCATCGACTCCGCCTCCCCCGGCGAGCACCATGGTGGATGTCGACGCCGCAAATTCGCGGACAAATGCGTCGAGCACACGGGCGCTGACGCCCGTTGCCTGCGCGGCCGCGTCGGCTCCCAACTGGCCCGCGAGCATGCGCACGATGGACATCTCGCTGCCCGGGCGGCAATCGATCCACTGATCGGCGTTGAGACCGGTGAGCGAACGGCGCGGTCCCACATAGATGAAGCGCGGGCTGTTGTCGTGATCGGCGCGCGCATCGGCGAAGTCGAGCTGCTGAGGCACCATCGCGCCCCAGCTGTCGAGGAAATCCGCGCCAATCGAAACAATGAGTCGAGCGGCGCGGAAATCGAGCCGTGGCCAGGCGACTCCATAGCTCTGTCGGTTTGCCGCGATCACCGCGTGATCGGCACCGGCATCGTAGCTGAGATGAGCCGGCATTCCGAAGCCAGCGAGCCAAGTGTCGAGGAATCCGGGAAAACTTCCCGACTCGTGCTGATTGACGAAGACAGCGTTTCCCGCGCCCCCGCGGCTACGCGTCTCTCCCAGCTTCTGTGCGAACAGCTGCATCGCTTCGTCCCAGCTCACACTCTGGAGCTGTCCGTTGCGGCGCACCATCGGCCCGCGATAGCGATCGGGATTGTAGAGACCTTGCAGTGCCGCCTGGCCCCGGGCGCAAAGCGCGCCCCGGTTAACGGGGTGGTCCGGGTTGCCCTCGAGTTTGTTCGTGCGGCCATCTCGAGTTTCGGCTATGACCCCGCACGCCGCGGAACACTCACGGCAAGTCGTCGCGTAGTAGGTCGATACGCCGGGCACAGTCTGGTCAGGCGAAACCAGATATGGAATGAGCTTCTCGACCTTCTCGGAGGCACAGCCCAGCATTGTGGTGGCAGCGGTGCCGACACCCAGGACCTTGAGGAACTCGCGTCGCTTCACGCCATTCGGCGCGGCGGCCATCACGGGCTCGGCTGGCTCTTGCTCGATGCTCATTCGCCTAGTAGTGACACGAACTGCAGTCGTATCTCGCTTTGAACGGCGGATTCGACTGTCCGATGTGACAGTTGATGCACCACCCCATGTTGAGCGACGACGCCTGATAGACCTGCTTCATGTTCTGGATCTGCCCGTGGCACGTCTGACAAGTCACGCCCGCGTTCACGTGCCGCATGTGCGGGAAGTGGACGTACTCCGGCAGCTTGTGGATGCGGACCCACGGCACCGGCTCTTTCTTGGTCCAGAACGCCGCGAGTTTCTGGATTTCCGCTTTGTTGCCTTCCGATGATCCAGCCACGACGGTGTGGCAGCCCATGCAGGTGCCGACCGCCGGGAGACCCGGATCGAACGATTTGTTGGCGGCGAAGTGACAGTAGAGGCAGTTCATCTTCAGCGTGTCCACGTGGATCGTGTGGCGGAACGCGACCGGTTGAACGGGGCTGTTCCCTGCCGACGAAGAGGCACCGCTATACGCAGAGAGCATGGTGGCGAGCGCGGCGATGCATACGAACCCCGGCACCGCCAGCCATCTGCTTCGCAAGTTCATCCGCGAATGATTGTGTAAGGGAGAATTAATCGGTCGGGTTTGTGAAGATTTTCACAAGCTATCGACACGCGGAAAAATGTTCGGACAAGCAATGTGGCGCAAGGTAGCCCTCACGGCTGCAAACCTCCGGCCTTTCCCTTAGTGATGCGGTCGATTGTTCGAATGATTTCGATAAAAATTGCGCGCAAGAGAGCAACCTCGCGAGAATCGGGGGCGGCGCGATAGAAGAGAGTCCGCACAGACCGCATGATGTGCTCGTGAAAACGCGTCTTGAAGAAGTCGATCGCATAGAGACCCCGCTCGGCATCAGCGAAAAGCTGTTCGTATTCCTCAGCCGTTGCGGGCGGGGCGTCCTTGCGCGGTGGGGCAAGAGTCCGGGTCGAGTCGGCGGCAGAGAGGTGCAGCTCGTACAGTGCGATGAGGACAGCCTGCGCGAGATTGAGCGAAGCGTGCTCGGTCGTCGGAATCGTCACGACGACGTGGGCGCGGTCGAGGATCTCGTTGGGAAGTCCTTTGTCTTCTCTTCCGAATAGCAGCGCCACCGGACCGTTTCTAGCGGCGTCGAGGAGGTCGCCGCTCGCTGAGCGTGGCGTTGTGACTTCGCGCTTGGCTGCCCTCCGCCGAGCCGTGAAGCCGGCGACGCGCACACACCCTTCGAGCGCGTCGTCTATCGACTCGCAGTTTCTGATGCGCTCGATGATGTCGCCGGTGTCATGGGCGATTCCTTCGAGTCGCCAGGGATCGTATTCCACCGAGCGGACGAGGTAGAGATTGCTGCAGCCCATGTTCTTCATCGCGCGAATGGTCGCGGCGATGTTGACGGGGTCCTGCGGCTCGTAAAGAACGACTCGTACGGTGGAGAGAACCGAGTCGAGCGCCGGGGGCGGCGCGCCGCGATCAGCGGTCCGAGTCAATTTGCCCGATGTAAAATGCTGCCCTCCCCTTCCGCGCCATCCCGGAATGTGGAGGGCAGCATCGTGCCGAAGCAACGGGTCGGCGGCCGGATGAAGTGCTTCTTTACACGACCGGTCTGCCGGTGACGAGACGATAGATGATCACGATTACGGCGATGACGAGCAGAATGTGGATCAGCCCGCCACCAACGTGTACGACGAAGAATCCAAGAATCCAAAGAATAAAGAGAATTACCGCGA
>DASWBC010000451.1:0-7684 GCA_036390815.1 Gemmatimonadaceae bacterium | reverse complement strand
AGACACCACCTGCTCCATGGCGTCCGAAGCCGGTCGCAAGGCGATGCAAGTTGCCGGGGTCCATCCCGGTGAGATCGATGTGATAGTGTTGAGCACCGCGACGCCCGACCGGCTCCTTCCCGCGACCGCGGTCGACATCCAGGCGGAGCTCGGCGCCACGCGCGCGGCGGCATTCGACATCAGCGCTGCCTGCTCCGGATGGCTGTACGCAATGACGGTTGCCGAGGGACTCATCATGTCCGGAACGGCGGAGACCGCACTGGTGATCGGGGCGGAGAAGATGAGCGCGATCGTGGACTGGAAAGATCGCTCGACCTGCGTGCTCTTCGGCGATGGCGCCGGCGCCGCAGTCCTCAAGCGCAGCAAGCAGGGGAAGGGAATCCTCTCCGCGTACATGCGGAGTGATGGCAAGCTGGCGGACCTTCTCTTCCGACCCGATGGGGGAGCGACGACCCCGATGTCCGCGGAAGTGCTCGAGAAGCGCTCCCACCTGGTCAGAATGGCGGGGCGCGAGGTATTCAAGCACGCGGTGCGGTCAATGTCCGATGCCGCCGACCGCGCCCTCGACGGCGCCCGTCTCACGGGATCCGACATCGACCTTCTGATTCCGCACCAGGCCAACGTTCGGATCATCGAGGCGACCGCCAAACATTCCGGCATCCCGATGGAAAAGGTCTACGTGAACGTCGATCGCTACGGCAATACATCCTCCGCATCGATTCCGATCGCGCTCAACGAGGCGATCGAGTCGGGAAGAGTCAAGGACGGTTCGACCGTGATGATGGTAGCGTTTGGCGCCGGATTCACATGGGCGTCGATGGTCATCCGCTTCTAGGGCGGTGGACATCGTGCTGCTCTTTCCCGGCCAGGGCTCGCAGAAGCCGGGGATGGGAAAAGATCTGGCCGATGCATTTCCGGTCGCGCGGGGCGTTTTTGGGGAAGTCGACGCTGTACTCGGCGCCGACTTGAGCCGCCTTTGCTTCGAGGGACCCCCCGACGAGCTCACCCTGACGCGCAACGCTCAGCCCGCTCTGTTTGCGCATGGCGCGGCGGTTTGGGCGCTGACGAAGGACGCGCTGCACCAGCACGTCCGCGTGGCCGCCGGACATTCGCTCGGTGAGTTCACCGCCTATCACGCCGCCGACGCGGTTAGCCTTCCCGGAGCCGCAAAGCTCGTGAGGAGACGCGGCGAGTTGATGTACGAGGCGGGGGTTTCGCGTCCCGGGACCATGGCGGCAATTCTCGGCACGACCACGACTCCGATCGAGCAGATCTGTCAGCGCGCGAGCAAGGAGGCGGGACTCGCGGTGCCGGCCAATTTCAACACTGACGACCAGGTCGTGATCTCTGGTGAAATCGCTGGTGTCGAGCGAGCCATGGAGCTCGCAAAGGATGCCGGCGCCAAACGGGCGATCAAGCTTCCTGTGAGTGGGGCATTCCATTCGCCGCTCATGGAGCCGGCCGTGGTCGGACTCACGGACGCAATCGCGACTTCGGCATTCATGGATCCCCTCTATCCTGTCTACTCGAACGTGACCGCCGCAGCTTCGACAACGGCCGTCGAGGCAAAGGACCTGCTCCTGCGCCAACTCACATCACCCGTTCTCTGGTCGACCGAGATCAGAAACATCGCCGCGAGTTTTCCGGACGCGCTTTACCTCGAGTTGGGTCCCGGCAATGTCTTGAGCGGTCTGGTGGGGCGCCTCGTCAAAGGCGCTCACACCTTTTCCTGTGGAACTCCGCCCGAAGTCGAGAAACTTCTTCAGATGGTCGCGTAATGAAGATCGATCTCACCGGAAAAAACGCCGTCGTCACGGGTAGCACCCGTGGAATCGGACGCGCCATCGCTGAAGCTCTGGCTGAATCCGGCGCACGGGTCGCTGTCGTGGGCCGCGATCTCGGTCGTGCGGAGGAAGCCGCGACTGCCATTGGCCACAATGCGAAGGGGTTCGCGGCCGATGTCGGCGATACAGCAGCGGTGGCGAAGCTCGTGGAAGACGTCGAGAAAGCATTCGGATCGATCGACATTCTCGTCAACAATGCCGGTATCACCCGGGACAACCTGGTGATGCGCCTCAAGGACGACGACTGGGACTCGGTTCAGAACGCGAATCTGCGTGGGGCATTCGCGGCGATTCGCGCCGCTTCGAGAGGGATGATGAAGAAACGCGCCGGGCGGATCATCAACATCGCGAGCATCGTGGGCTTGATCGGTAACAAGGGTCAGGCGAACTACGCGGCCAGCAAGGCCGGCCTCATTGCGCTCACCAAGTCCGTCGCGAAAGAGCTCGGGTCGCGGAACATCCTGGTGAATGCTGTGGCGCCGGGCTTCATAGAGACGGAGATGACCGCCGCCATGACGAAGGAGGCCCGCGAGGCGTTGGGCCAACAGATTGCACTTGAACGGCTTGGCTCCGTACAGGACGTCGCCGCTATGGTCGCCTTCCTCGCTTCGGACCTCGCTTCCTACATCACGGGCCAGGTGTTCGTCGTGGATGGCGGGATGGTGATGTAACCCAAGGCCGTCTTCACGGTGGACGGTTGAAGGGCGTCGAGGCCATCTTCACCGTGAAAGGTTAAGTGTGATGTAACTTGGTATCAGATATTCGGTTAGATATATTTCACGCACCCCCATAAACACGAGGACACCCACCAAATGGCCGACAATTCCAACAAGGTCAAGGACATCATCGAGAAAGAGCTCGGTGTGGAGCGCGAAAAGCTGACCAACGAAGCGAGCTTCATCGAGGATCTTGGTGCCGACAGCCTGGACATCGTCGAGCTCGTGATGGAGTTCGAAAAGGAGTTCAACATCGACATACCTGATGAGGACGCCGAGAAGTTACGGACTGTAGGTGACGCGCTCGGCTATCTGAACCAGAAGGTCGGAGCGTAATGAAAAGAAGAGTCGTCGTCACTGGCATGGGGATGATTACCCCCGTCGGTAACGATGTGGCGACGACCTGGCGGTCCCTGATAGAAGGGAAGTCGGGAACTGCGCCAATCACAAAATTCGACGCATCGAAGTTTCCCGTTCGATTCGCCGCTGAAGTGAAAGGCTTCAACCCGCTCGACTACATGGATCGGAAGGAAGCGAAGCGCGCGGACCAGTACACACAATACGCGGTCGCCGCCGCGCGCCAGGCCATGACCAACGCCAGCCTTGTCGAGCGGAACGGGATGGACCCGGATCGCATCGGCGTCATCATCGGCAGCGGCATCGGCGGACTCAAGAGCTTCGAAGAACAACATGATGTCTATAGGGAACGCGGAGTAGGTAAAATTTCACCGTTCTTCATCCCGATGTTCATCGCTGACATCGCTGCTGGCATCGTCTCGATGATGTTCAACGCCAAAGGCCCAAACTACGCTACCGTATCAGCTTGCGCCACGAGCGCTCACGCAATAGGTGATGCGTATCGGACGATCCAGTACGGCGACGCGGATGTCATGATCACTGGCGGCGCGGAAGCCACCGTCACGCCGATGGCGATCGGCGGCTTCGCCAACATGAAGGCGCTCTCCGAGCGCAACGATAGTCCCGAAACGGCCTCGCGTCCCTTCGACGCGACCCGCGACGGATTCGTAATGGGAGAAGGAGCCGGGATCCTCATCCTCGAGGAACTGGAGCATGCTCTCAAGCGCGGCGCGACGATTTACGCCGAGATCGTGGGATACGGCGCAACTGGCGATGCCTATCATCTGACGGCCCCGGCACCGGACGGTGAAGGTGCACAGCGCGCCATGAAGCGTGCGCTCAAGGACGCCGGACTGGAGCCGAAGGACATTCAGTACATAAACGCTCACGGCACATCGACGCCCGCGAACGACTTCAACGAGACTCGCGCAATCAAGGCGGTGTTCGGCGAGCACGCCAAGACCGTGAATGTCAGCTCGACGAAGTCGGCCACCGGCCACATGCTGGGAGCAGCCGGCGCTGTGGAAGCCGTAGTGAGCGCGATGGTAGTGGGGACCGGCATCATTCCACCGACGATCAACTACCACAATCCCGAGCCCGAGCTCGACCTCAACTACACACCGAACACTTCCGTAAAGCGCGACGTCAACGCCGTACTCAGCAATAGTTTTGGCTTCGGTGGGCACAATACCACCCTCGCCATCAAACGTTATACCCGCTGAGCTGATGACCCGCCCCGCGGATTCAGCGCTCAACCTCGCGAAGATCTCCGATCGAGCGCTCAGAGCCGTGGGCGAGAAGGTGGGTTCGCACCAACGCCTCTCTCACGCCGACGCCGAGCTTCTCTTCACATCGCCGGATCTTCTCGGAGTCGGGATGCTTGCCGACTACGCCAATCGCCGGAAGAACGGCGACGTCGTGACGTTCGCGGCCAATCAGCACATCAATCCGACCAACGTCTGCTACCTCAGGAAGACCTGTGTTTTCTGCTCCTTCGCCCGACTCCCGAAGGAGGAAGGCGCATATCACTACACGCTCGACCAGGTATTTGCCGAAGCCGAGACGGCCGCCAACGGGCTGACCAAGGAGTTCCACATCGTCGGCGGGCTCGATATGAAGGCCGGCCTCCAGTATTACAGCGACATGTTCCGCGGGCTCAAGGCGCGGCACCCGCAAGTTCACATCAAGGCACTGACGGCAGTGGAGATAGCACATATCTCCCGGATTGATAAAATATCAATCGAGGATGTCCTGATAGCGCTGCGCGAGGCAGGACTGGACACGCTGCCGGGCGGCGGCGCCGAAGTCTTCGGCAAGGGCGTTCGCATGGCGATCGCCGACAAGAAGCTCGCGGCCGAGGACTGGATCGATGTACATCGGACCGCGCACCGGCTCGGGATTCGATCGAACTGCACGATGCTGTATGGTCACGTCGAGAGCATCGAGGATCGCGTCGAGCACCTTGCCATGCTTCGCGATCTCCAGGATGAGTCCCACGGCTTCCTGGCCTACATTCCGCTCGCCTATCACCCCGACAACAACGAGCTGGGCATCGAGCTCGGCCGGCAGGGAACCGCCACCACGGGCTTCGACGACCTGCGAAATCTCGCGGTCGGTCGCCTCTTCCTCGACAACTTCGAGCACATCAAGACGCACTGGATCATGGTCACGCCGTTTCTCTCGCAGACCTCGCTCGCGTTCGGCGTGAACGACCTGGAGGGAACGGTCGTGCGCGAGAAGATCTACCACGAAGCCGGTGCGCACACCGCACAGGGTTTGAGCCTCGACGAGATTCTCGACCTGATCAGATCGGCCGGCAAGACTCCAGCTGAGCGTGACTCGTTCTATAACATTCTGCGAGTTTTCGATCGCGCGACCACTGCGGCCGCGGCAGCCTGATGAGAATCGGACCAATCTCGTACTTCACTTCGCACGTGATGGATCGCGCTCTCACACCGTTTGTTGCCGGATCATGAGAATCGGACGCATTCCCTACATCAACTGCTACCCTGTCTATGGAGCGATCGATCGGGGCATCGTCCCGCTTGACGCAGAGCTGGTTGATGGAGTTCCGACAGATCTGAACAGGCAGATGGGCGCGGGCCAGCTCGACATGAGCGTCGTGTCCGCAGTCGAGTACGCGCGCGACTCAGACCGCTATTTGCTGCTGCCAGATCTCGCAATTTCGTGCGATGGTCCCGTCCGTAGCGTCATGCTGTTCTCACGCCGTCCCGCCGCCGAGCTGGGATCCAGGAGCGTCATCGTCAGCAGGAGCTCGATGACGAGTGTCGCGCTCCTCGAGCTTCTCTTCGAGAATGTCTGGCACGCGAAGCCGCGCTTCGTCCCGGGCGACGCCGAGGTCCGTGACGTGGTCGAGTCAAACGACGGCGCCGCGGATGCCCGCCTCGTGATCGGCGACGCCGCGCTCGTACTGGGCTCCAATCACCGCGAGCGGTATCCACACGTCTACGACCTCGGCCAGATGTGGAAGGACTGGACCGGACAGCCGTTCGTCTTCGCGGTCTGGGTCGCGCAGCGCTCGACTGACGTGAAGGAAGCGCTCGTTGCCCACGCCGGACTCATCGCGTCACGCAACTGGGGCCTGCGCCACTTGCTGGAGCTCGCCGAGCAGGCGCATGAGGCTACCGGGGTGAAGCGCGAGATCTGCACCGAGTATCTTTCGGGCCTGGACTACGGACTGTCGTACTCGCACCTTGCAGGACTGACCGAGTTCTACCGCCGGCTCGTCGAGCGCGGACGGATCCCGAACGGAACCCTGACCTTCCTTCCCGCCGCATGAGCGAGACACTCGACCTCCTCGATTTCTATACAAACGCATCGCTCCTGGAGTTGGGAGCCGAAGCGGATCGCGTGCGCCAGGAAAAGCACCCCGGAAACACGGTCACCTACATCATTGACCGCAACATCAACTACACGAACGTCTGCGTGGCTGATTGCGGTTTCTGCGCGTTTGCGCGCAGACCAAAGCACGGGGAAGGCTACACCCTTTCCTTCGAGCAGATCGGCGCTAAGATCGACGAGCTCAAGTCGCTCGGCGGCGTCCAGATCCTGATTCAGGGCGGCCACAACCCGTACATCCCGTTCGAGTGGTATCTCGACCTGATGCAGTACATCAAGCGGAACCACCCGATCCACATCCATGGGTTCAGTCCGAGCGAGATCGACTTTTTCGCCAAGCTGTTCCGGATGGAAGCGGTTGAAGTGATACGTGAGCTGCGAAAGGCGGGGCTCGACTCGATTCCGGGCGGAGGGGGAGAGATCCTCGTTCAGCGTGTTCGTGACATCGTCGCACCGAAGAAAGCGGGCGCCGACCGCTGGCTCGAAATCATGGAGCTCGCCCACAACGAGGGGATGAAGACATCCGTCACCATGATGTACGGGCTCGGCGAAACCCTGGCCGAGCGGCTCGAGCATCTCCAGCGTGTGAGAGACGTCCAGTCGCGTACGGGCGGATTTACCGCGTTCATCTGCTGGCCGCTCCAGCCCGAGAACACCCCGACCATGTCCCACCAGCCGAAGACGGGCGCCACCGAGTACCTTCGGACTGTCGCCTTCGCGCGAGTGGTTCTCGACAATGTTCCGAATCTCCAATCGAGCTGGGTGACGATGGGAATGAAGATAGGGCAGATCGCCCTCCGTTTCGGCTGCAACGATTTCGGCTCGCTCATGATCGAGGAAAACGTGGTGTCGGCCGCGAACACGACGCATCGCACATCGACCGCGGAGATGGAGCGCCTGATCCGCGACGCCGGTTTCACGCCTGCCCGCCGAAAGCAGGACTACTCGCTCATCGATCCCGCACCCGCTGTCCACGCGGATGCCGCGTGATGACGACGCGACTGTCCGCGTCGGCATCGGGTACGACTCCCACCGGTTTGCCGCCGGCCGCCCTCTAAAGCTTGGCGGCGTCCTAATACCATCGGAAGTCGGCCTCCTGGGTCATTCCGATGCCGATGCTATCTGCCATGCCGTTACAGACGCTATTCTCGGCGCTGCCGGATTGGGCGACATCGGTGAGATGTTCCCGGATACGGATCCCGGCAATAAGGACCGCGATTCCATCGGAATGCTCGAGGCCGCGGTCAAGCGAATAACGACCGCCGGTTACGAGGTACATCAGGTCGACGTGAGCGTCGTCGCCGAGACTCCCCGGCTCGGGCCCCACCGCGAGAAAATCCGGGCCCGTCTCGCGTCCGCCCTCGGTATCGAATCCGCGAGCGTGAGCGTCAAAGGGAAGTCGAACGA
>DASWBC010000450.1:0-9221 GCA_036390815.1 Gemmatimonadaceae bacterium | reverse complement strand
TTCGACAGGCCAGTGCTGGTGCACCGGTACCCTAGCCAGGTGAAGGCGTTCTACATGGCGCCTGACCCGGCGCGTCCGGAAGTGGCGCTCTGCGTGGATATGCTGGTGCCGGAGGGCTATGGCGAGATCATCGGCGGTTCGCAGCGCGAGGACAATCACGACAAGCTTCTCGCCAGGATCAAAGAAGAGGGTCTGCCTGTCGATGCCTACAACTGGTATCTGGATTTGAGGAAGTACGGTACGTTCGTCCACTCGGGCTTCGGGCTGGGGCTGGAGAGAACGGTGGGCTGGATCTGCGGAATCCATCACATTCGCGAGGCAATCGCGTTTCCGCGAACAATGAATCGGCTGCGACCGTGATCGTAGATTCTTTCGCAACGGCGGACACTCTCGCACACTGAGGACACCACCATGGGATTCGAGCAGTACCACGAGCCGGCGAGCGAGCTGTCGGCGAAGACGCGCACCTTTGCGCGGATGATTACTTCGCTGATCGAGGAGGCCGAGGCGATCGGCTGGTACGAACAGCGTCTGTCGCTCGAGAAGGATCGCTCGGCGCGCGACATCATGCGCAACGCCCAGCACGAGGAGTTCAAGCATTTCGGGATGGACCTCGAGTTCCTGCTGCGGCGAAAGCCCAAATGGCGCGAGATCCTGCAGGGGATTCTTTTCAAGCCAGGCGACATCGTCGAGCACGGTGTAGAGGCGGAGGAAGAAACCTCCGAGTAACCGTCCATCTGGCGGAATTTCCGCCGCGGTGAAAGTTTCTTTTCATGATGGTTCTCTCGGCGCTCCGACCGGATGCGGGCCTGTTCGAATTCCTGGCACACAGGGCTCGCTCGGCGTCCGTGCGTCGCCTCGCGATCGACGCGGCGATGGGAGCGGGGACGTTCGTCGCGGCACTCCGGTGGAGTTCAGTGGCGCCGATGGTGATTGCGAGCGCCGCGACCCTTCTTTTTTCCTATGGGGCTTGGGGACTGCTCGATCGAGTGCAGTCGAACTTCGCGAGTCGCCTCGGGCCGAGGTCGGTCGGGCTGATCGAAGCGCTTTGCGCCCTTTGCGCTGCGCTCGGAGCGTTGGCCGTCGCCGGGGTTCTGCTCACCGTGTGGGCGCTCGCGCTCGGAACCTGGATCAGTTAGTCAGAGCCAAACTCAGCGCCGCAAGTGTAGTTCGCTTCAAATCACCGCCGCAAGCGCAGTCCGCGCCAACTCACAGCAACTCGCCAGAGAGGTTTCGCCATGGGGAAACGGGATCCTCGCGTAGACACCTACCTCGCGAACTCAGCCGATTTTGCCAAGCCCATTCTTACGCATATCCGCGCCGTCGTTCATGAGGCGTGCCCCGACGTCGAGGAGACGATCAAATGGAGCATGCCGCATTTCGACCACGAAGGGATTCTCTGCGGCATGGCGTCGTTCAAGGAGCATTGCGCGTTCCACATCTGGAAGGGCTCGCTGATCGTAGGCGACGGGGCGCGCGAGGCAATGGGACAGTTCGGCCGCATCACCAGGGTTTCCGATCTGCCATCGAAGCAGGCGATCGCGGCCTATATCAGGCAGGCGATGAAGCTGAGAGCGGACGGCGTGAAGAATCCCGTCCGGTCGAAGCCGAGGAAGAAGGCGAAACTCGTCGTTCCGACTGAGCTGGCGAGCGCGCTGAAGAAGAACAAGAAGGCGGCCGCGGCTTTCGAGGGATTTCCGCCAAGCCACCAGCGGGAGTATGCGGTGTGGATCTCCGAAGCGAAGAGAGACGAAACGCGGAAGCGTCGTGTGGATGCCGCGGTCGAGTGGATGGCCGAGGGAAAATCGCGGAACTGGAAATACGAAAAGCGCTGACTAACCGGCAGATTCTTCGCTCTTAGCCTCGTCCCAAAGCGCGTCGAGCTTTTCGAGCCCGGCGTGTGGAACGTCGATCCCTCGCTCCCGCGCCATCTTTTCGATCCGCTGAAACCGGCGCTCGAACTTCGCGTTTGCCTTGTCGAGCGCGATGGATGAGTGGACGCCCGCTTTCCGGCAGAGATTGACGACCGCGAACAGAAGGTCGCCGAGCTCGGCTTCGAGAGCGTAGTGACGCTCGTCGAGTATGGGAGGAGTGCTCGGCTTTGGCGGCGGCGACTTCTCCAGCTCGGCCCGTACTTCTCCCAGCTCTTCTTCGACTTTGCCCGCTGGCCCGTCGATGTTTGGCCAGTCGAACCCAACGCCCGCCGCGCGATCCTGTAGCCGGTGCGCGCGGTGCAAAGCCGGAAGCCCGGCGGGGAGCCCGTCCGCGATGCTCTTCCGGTCCTTCGACTTCATACGCTCCCACGGCTCCTTCGCCGCGTCGCCGTACAGATGCGGGTGCCTGCCCCTCATCTTGGTGATCAGCCCTTGCGCGACGTCGCCGAACGAGAAAGCGCCACGCTCTTCCGCCAGCACCGAGTGAAAGAGAACCTGAAGCAACACGTCGCCGAGCTCCTCCCGGACGAGCTTGTCGTCCTCGAGACGGATCGCTTCGTCGAGCTCGTGCGCCTCTTCGATCAGGTACGGGCGAAGCGACTCGTGCGTCTGGGACGCGTCCCATTCGCAGCGCGCCCGGAGATCGCGCATGAGCGCGAGTGTGTCGTTGAGTGAGTGCGTGCTTGTTTTGTGCATTGATGTGTAAACGCGGACGAAGTTTCTTGAAGGCGACTGTGGTCGGGGGTATACTACCGCAACATAAACCAAGCGTCGATGAAGCACTCTTTAGCTCGCGCCCGGGTCGAGATCGATCTTGGCGCGTTGCAGCGTAATGGAGCATCTCTCGCGCGGCGCGCGGGCGTTCCACTTCTGCCAATGATCAAGGCGGATGCCTACGGGTTGGGTGCCGCCGCGGCACTGCGGGCACTCGATGTTCTGGAGCCGTGGGGTTACGGGGTGGCTACCGTCGCCGAGGGCGAGGAGCTTCGTCACCTCGGCGTTACTCGTCCGGTCGTAGTGTTCACGCCCTTACTCGACCAGGAGCTCACGCGCGTTCGATCCGCGCGACTGACTCCTACGCTCGGGTTTCCCGGCGAGATCGAGGCATGGCGCGGTGCTGGAGGAGGCGCGTGGCATCTGTCGATCGATACCGGCATGAGCCGCGCGGGCATTCCGTGGCGCCAGGTTTCCGAGATCAGGCATCTGGCCGAATTGCTCCCACCCGAAGGCGCGTTCACACACTTTCATTCAGCCGAGCTCGATGATGGAAGCCTCGAGGCACAGGAGCGGCTGTTCCGCGATGCCGTGGCATCGCTGCCGTCCCGCCCGAGGTTGCTCCATGCGGCCAACAGCGCCGCCATAGCGCGCCAGGGAAGGAGCGATTGGGATCTGGTGCGTCCCGGGATTTTCCTCTACGGCGTGGGCAGCGGAAGCAGCGCAGCGATCCAGCCGGAACCGGTCGTCAACCTTCGCGCTCCCATCGTCGAGATCCGGAATCTCCAGGCCGGCGACACCGTGAGCTACGACGCGACACTTCAGGTGGAGCGAGCAGCGCGAATAGCAACGCTCGCCGTTGGCTACGCCGACGGCTATCCGAGGTCCCTCAGCGAACGCGGGTCCGTGCTCGTAGGAGGTACGTTGGCTCCTGTCGCGGGCACGGTTACGATGGACATGACGATGATAGATGTCACGACGGTTCGATGCGAGGTCGGAGACGTAGCAACTTTGATCGGCAGGGCAGGCGACACCGTGCTTACGGTCGAGCGCGTGGCTGACGACGCAGGCATGTCTCCATATGAGCTCATCACCGGTTTGCGATCGCGAGTCGAGCGGACATACATGGGCGCGGCCAGTTGAGGCGAGCAGCCATCATCATTCTCGACGGCGTCGGCATCGGCGAGGCTCCCGACGCGGCTCTCTATGGAGATGCCGGCAGTGATACGCTCGGAAACGTCGCGCGCGCGTGCGGTGGTCTCGCTCTTCCGCGCCTGGAGCGCTTTGGGCTGGGGAATATTTGCCCGCTCGAGGGAATGCGGCGTCGTGGCGACGCCGCCGGAGCCTGGGGTACGATGCGACCGGCATCAGCGGGCAAGGATAGCATCGCCGGTCACTGGGAGATTGCCGGAGTCCACCTCGAGAGCGCGTTCCCGACCTTTCCCAGCGGATTCCCGCGCGACGTGATAGAGAAGTTCTCGCGCGAGACCGGCCGCGGCGTGATCGCAAACGTCGTCGGGAGCGGAACAGACGTGATCGAGAGGTACGCCGCCGAGCACGTCGCGACGGGCAGCTGGATTGTCTACACGTCGGCGGATTCCGTTTTTCAGATTGCGGCCCACGAACAAGTGATCCCTCTCGACGAGCTGTATCGGGGCTGCCAGATCGCGCGGAAAATGCTCGTTCCCCCGAATGATGTGTCGCGGGTGATCGCGCGCCCGTTCGAGGGTGCGCCCGGCAGCTACAGGCGGACGGCAAACCGTCGTGACTATTCGATCGAGCCGCCTTCGGAAACGCTGCTCGATGCGCTGTCGAACGCGGGGATCCCGCGCGCCGGTGTGGGGAAAGTCGACGATCTTTTCGCGGGACGATCCATCACGTCACATCACACTGCATCGAACGCGGAGGGCATCCGTGGCATCAAGAATTGGCTCTCGACCGCGGAAGGTGGGCTCCTTTTTGCCAACCTAGTAGATTTCGACCAGTTGTACGGGCACCGCAACGACGTTGCGGGGTTTTATGGTGCGTTGCGCGAGTTCGACGCGGCACTGCCTTCCATCACATCGCGGCTCAAAGAGGACGATCTGCTGTTCATTACGGCCGACCACGGCAATGATCCTACAACGGCTTCCACCGATCATGCGCGAGAGCGCGTGCCTTTGCTGGTAGGCGGCATGCGCGTAGTACCCCGCGATCTTGGGGAACGTGAGACATTCTCGGACCTCGGCGCGACCGTTGCGGAATGGTTTGGCCTCTCCTTCAGGGGTCGCGGCAAATCGTTTCTGTCAGAGCTGGTAGTCTGATGAAGAGGGACTCGAGGCAGGACGGCTCCCTCCGGGAGGCCGCCTTGCGCGCGCTGGAGAACGCGTACGCTCCCTATTCGAACTTCCGCGTTGGAGCCGCTCTGCGCGCCCGGAGCGGAGAGGTCATCACGGGCTGCAACGTCGAGAACTCCGTGAACGGCCTTGCAATGTGCGCGGAAACCCTTGCGGTGGCTTCTGCTGTCTCACAAGGACTTACCGAATTCGACGAGATCGCCATTGCAACGGAGGACAGCGAGCCCACTCCACCGTGTGGCGCGTGCAGGCAGGTCCTGAATGAATTCGCGCCGAACATAAAAATTTCGAGCTACACGCGCGAGGGAAAGGAAGCAACCTGGATGCTTCAGGAGCTGCTTCCCTACGCTTTCGTGCTGAACCCTTCACGTGGAAGAGTGTAGTGAAGCTTTCGTCAATCCTGCCGCGATTGCTCGCGACCGCGGCTTTGTTCGTTTCGATGTCGTCGTGTTCGGAGAATCTCGATAGCTCAGCGGTTTGCGACGTTCTGTGCCCACAAATCGGTGGCCCCGTCCAGAATATCACAATCGACGCTGTGCTTGTCGACACGACGGTGCAAGCCCTGTCGGGGCTGGGAACCGAGCCTGGACTTCTCCTCGCAACGCGCGGAGATACGCTCGACACCCGGGTCGTCATCCGCTTCGACTCACTGCCCGCGACCTTCGTCCCCCACGGGGACACGGCGCAACCAATCGCCAGCGTGGACAGCGCCTATATCCGGCTCATGCTCGATACGACAACGATCAAGGGTACCGATCCGGTCACGATCGAAGCGTACGACGTCGACACGACGGCAAACGATACCTCTTCAGCGGCCGTGCTGGCTCTGTTCCGGCCGGACCGATTCATCTCGTCGCAGACCTTCTTGCGAGCCGACCTGACGGATACGCTCAAGTATTTCATCTCGAACGCGGCCGTGCTCGCCAAGATTCAGAGCGGAGCAGCACTCCGAGTCGGACTTCGCGCGGTCAGCGTGGGAGCGTCGCAGCTGCGCTTCGTCTCCACCGAAGGCTCGTTCGGGCCGGAGATGTTCTTCCGCGCCACGCCCGACACCCTGACGGCGCCGCTGACAGTGTTGCCACGTTCGAAAACTCCGGTCGGTGAGGCCATCCTTGCCGGCAACCTCTCCGATTACACGCTGATCGCAAAGGGTCCGCCGCCGGCGCCGCCCAGCCTCCTTGCAGTTGGCGGATTGCCCGCGCGCAGGGTCTACATCCTATTCAACATTCCGTCCAACATCATCGACTCGTCGACGATCATACGCGCGACCCTGTTGCTGAATCAGCTGCCGAACACCGGGATCGACCCGACGGACACCGTCGCGTTCTTGCCCCAGGTGGTTCTCGCGGGGAAGGCCGTAACGGATCCCGCGAAGGCCGCGCAAATCATCGGCTCCATTAGCATCGACACCCTCAGGCTCAAACCGGGCGACTCAGGCCCCGCGAACGTGGAGCTTGCGAGCGCGTTCTCGATCTGGCGCGCAGTGAAGCCTGACACCCTTCCACGCGCGATCGTCCTGAAATCCGTTACCGAGGGGAACTCGCCGCTCGAGCTTCGCTTCTCTTCCAGCGAAGACGTCGTCGCCGCTCTGCGGCCGCGGCTGAGAATCAGTTTCACATCCAAAGTTCCCCTGAGGGTTCCCTGATGCGCAAATCAATGTGGGCGGGAATCGCGCTCTTCACGGTCTCCCTCGCTTCTCGCGGCGGAGCCCAGGGCGCCCTCAGTCTCGAGGGCCTTGGATATCCCGCCGGCGGGCTCAGCGCTCGCGCGGAGGGGACGGGCGGCGGGGTCGCCGATTTTGACGCGCTCAGCACCATGAGCCCGGCGTCGGTTGCGGGCGTAGGATCGCCCGCGCTTTTTTTGCAGTATTCGCCCGAGTTCCGACGCGTGACCAGTCCAGCGGGTACTGCCACCACGACGACGGCTCGCTTCCCGCTCGTTGTGGGAGTGCTCCCGATGGGTGATTCCTGGACGCTGGCCCTCAGCTCCTCGACGTTCCTTGATCGCTCGTCCGAGACGAGTCTGACACGCGTGGAAGTGATCGGTGCCCCGACCGACACGGTCACGGTCACCGAGCAAAACAAAGTGCTCGGCGCGATCGACGACTTCAGATTGGCGCTGGCGTGGTCCACGAGCCCGAAGTTTCGGATCGGGGTTGGCGGGCACGCATTCGCCGGCAGCAATCGAATCGCCTTTTCGCAGCTTTTTCCAGACAGCACGAAATTCATCAGCGCGTCGCAGGCCGGCCGCATCAGCTACGCCGGGTTCGCCGCTTCGATCGGCATGGAGTTCCGTCCGTCGCGCGTGATCGGATTCGCGATCTCCGGGCGCAAGGGCGGCGATCTTCGCGCACAATCGGGGGATACCGCGATCGGCAAAGGGCGCCTTCCGGATCACTATTCAGGGTCGGTAACGTTCGAGGGCATCCCCGGAATCATCGTCTCGGCGCGAGCCGCGCACGACAACTGGAGCTCACTCAGCTCGCTTTCCTCGTCAGGGATTAAGGCATTCGATGGCTGGGACATCGGCGGCGGCGCGGAAGCGACGGGACCGCGTATCATGCAGCGAATCGTCACCCTTCGCGCCGGCGCCAGATTCCGGACGCTGCCGTTTGGGTTCAACGGCGAGAAAGTATCAGAGAAGACTTTCGCAGCGGGGCTCGGCGCGCCGCTCACTCGCGACCGGGCGAGCCTCGACATCTCGATTCAGCGCGCCGCCAGAACCGCCGGCTCCGACGTGAAGGAGCGTGGATTCATTCTCAGCGTCGGGCTGAGAGTTTCCCCCTGATATGGCGGACGCGGGCCGCAAGCCCGAAGTCATCCTCGTTGCGGACGACATTCCCGCCAACGTCGAGCTGCTCCTGGACCAGCTGAACAGTCTGGGTTACGACACGATCACAGCCGTAGACGGACCCTCAGCTGTCGCGGTGACGTTCGAGCAGCAACCCGATCTGTGCATTCTCGACGTGTCGATGCCGGCGGGTGACCTCGGCGTTGATGATCGCTCGACGGGCTTCGAAGTCTGCCGTCGCATCAAGCGCGACCCGCGCACGGCCCGAATTCCGGTGATCTTCGTGACCGCGCTCAATGATACGAGCGACCGTGTGCGCGCAATTGAGGCGGGGGGCGACGATTTCCTGACCAAGCCCCACAATCGCCTGGTGCTCGGCGCCCGCGTCCGGAGTCTGCTCAAGCTCAAGGCGGCTACCGACGCGCTCGAGGACAGCCTGCGCAAACTGCGCGAGCTCGAGAAAGTTCGCGACGATCTTATGAAGATGATCGTACACGATCTGAAGACGCCGCTCACCTCCGTGCTGGCGACGCTCGAGATGCTCTCCGATGGTGACTTCGGGCAGGTATCCACTTCGCAGAAAGTGGCAATCGGCGATGTTGAGGCAAAGTCGGAGGATTTGCTGGCGCTGATCGACGACATTCTCGAAGTAGCGAGGATCGAGGAGGCGAACATAACACTTGCTCTTTCGCCCATGGCTCCGGGGGCGCTTCTCGCCGAGCTGGTTCATGAGTGGGGGCACAGATTCCAACAGGAGCAGACGACGGTTTCCGTCTCGGTTGCCGACGACGCTCCGGTCTTCACCGGTGACAAGGGTTTGATCAAGCGCGTTTTCTCCAACCTGATTCAGAACGCGGTGACGCACTCCTCCAAACCCGTCCATCTCGAGTTCAGCGCCAGACGCGCGGGTCACGGAGTTCTCTTCACCGTGACCGACAACGGGCCGGGAATTCCGCCGGAATATCATGAAATCATTTTCCGGAAATTTGGACAGGTCGAAGTGCCACGGACGCCGCGCACCCGTAGCTCAGGGCTCGGTCTGACGTTCTGTAAGCTCGTCGTCGAGAGACACCACGGCCGAATCTGGGTCAAGAGCTCCGAAGGGAAGGGGAGCTCCTTCTATATCGAGCTCCCGTCCGACCCCACGGCGATGGATACGCCGCCCGCCGGCACGCAGCAGATCGCGGTCAGCGGAACCGGCCCGACGCGATGAAACCTTAGCGCGATCCTCGGGGCGAAGCTTATCTTTCGCTCATGCTCGAGACTCCCCGCCCCACCGTCTACATAGAGACGTACGGTTGCCAGATGAACGTCAGCGATTCCGAGCTCATGCTCGGAAGACTGGTGGAATCCGGCTATGAATCCGTCGAACAGCCCGACGGGGCAGATGTGATCCTCATCAATACCTGCGCGATCCGCGAGCACGCCGAGCAGCGTGTCATCGGCC
>DASWBC010000449.1:0-3421 GCA_036390815.1 Gemmatimonadaceae bacterium | reverse complement strand
ACTTCGCGCCGATGCTCGCCTCGGCGCGACCTGGATGCGGGCCGTGGGGAATTCCGTCAGGATGGTGCGTGATGCTCCCGAATTCGATTCCCTTGCGGCTCATGAATTCGCTCGACGCATAGTAGAGAACTTCATCGGAATCCACGTTGCTGTGATTGTAGGGAGCGGGCACCGCTTCCGGATGGAAATCGTACGGCCGCGGGCAGAACGAGCAGACGACGAATCCGTCACCCTGAAAAGTCTGGTGCACCGGCGGCGGCTGGTGGACGCGCCCGACGATCGGCTCGAAATCGTTGATGTTGAACGCCCACGGATAGAAATAGCCGTCCCACCCCACCACGTCCAACGGATGGTGGTCCAGCATGATCTCGTTGATCCCGTTGTACTGCTTCACCAGAATCGGGAAGTCCCCCATCTCGTCGATGGGCTCGACGAAGGTCGGACGCCGGATGTCGCGCTCCGAGTACGGCGCGCCTTCTATGAGCTGTCCGAATTCATTCCGATAGCGCTTGGGCCACCGCACGTGTCCTCTGCTCTCGAAGATCACGAGCTTGGGCTGCTGCTCGGCGTTCAGGTCGAAACGATAGCGGTGGAGGATGCCGCGATGGATCACGAGGTAATCGCCCTCGTGAAAGGGCAGCGCGCCGTACGTACTCTCCAGGATTCCCTTCCCCTTGCTGACGTACACCAGCTCGTCTCCCTGCGCATTCCGATAAAAGTGTGCGTCGTTCTCGTCTGGCTCGACGTAGAGCATCGCGATGTCCGGATTGAACAGCAGTGGAATCCGGTCGAGCGTGGCACTGCCGCCTTTTCTGGCGCGCGAGGTGAGGAAATGCCGGTGATGGAGCGTCTGGTCGGGATCCGCCTCCCAGTTTATCTCGCGCACACGGCGCACCGACTTCACGGTCGTCGGCGGGTGGATGTGGTACATGAGCGCCGACGTGCCCGTAAACCCCTCGTGTCCGACGAGCTCCTCGGCGTAGATCCCTCCGCCCGGCTTCTTGAACGCAATGTGTCTCTTGCGGGGAATCTTTCCGAGTGTGTGATAGATCGGCATGGTCTACAGGTTCCCGCGGAGATCCTGTTCGCGCTCGAGCGCCTCGAACAGCGCTTTGAAGTTGCCGGCGCCGAAGCTCTTCGCGCCCTTTCTCTGGATTATCTCGTAGAAGAGCGTCGGGCGGTCCTCCATCGGCTTGGAAAAGATCTGGAGCAGATATCCTTCCTCATCGCGGTCTACCAGGATTCCCAGATCGCGAATGGGCGCCAGGTCCTCATCGATCTTTCCGACGCGTTCGGTGACAGTATCGTAGTAAGTGCCCGGGACGCGCAGGAACTCCACCCCGTTGTTCCTCAGCTTCGTGACCGTGTCGATGATGTCGTCGGTCGCAATCGCGATGTGCTGACAGCCCGGCCCTTCGTAGAACTCGAGATACTCGTCGATCTGCGACTTCTTTTTGCCCTTCGCGGGCTCATTGAGCGGGAACTTGATGCGGCCGTTGCCGTTCGCGACGACCTTCGACATGAGGGCCGAGTATTCGGTGGAGATCGCCTTGTCGTCGAACGAGATGAGCTGGGTGAAGCCAAGGACGTCGGCGTAATACTTGACCCACTTGTTCATCGCGCCGAGCTCGACATTTCCGACGCAGTGGTCGATGTGCTTGAGACCGACTCCTTGCGATTCGCCCTTGCCGGCGAACGGCAGGAAGCCCGGCATGAACTGTCCCTTGTAGTTCCTGCGCTCGACGAGGCTATGGATTGTCTCGCCGTAAGTGTGAATGCCGGCGATCACGACTTCCCCGTTCTCGTCGACGAGTGACTTGGGCTCGTACGCGGGCTTCGCTCCCCGCTCGACGGCGAGTCGAAACGCCTTCCTGGCGTCGTCCACCCAGAGCGCGATGTCCTTGACGCCATCGCCGTGCTTGTGCACGTGCGCCGCAATCTCGCTGTCGGGCCGCAAGGCGGTCGTGAGCACGAGGCGCACCTTGTCCTGCTCCAGGATGTAGCTCGCACGATCGCGCGTTCCCGTCTCCGGCCCGCGGTACGCGAGGATCCTGTAGCCGAAGACATTGCGGTAGAAATGTGCGGCCTGTTTCGCGTTACCGACGTAGAACTCTACGAAATCCGTTCCATTGATTGGAAATGTGTCCGTAACCTGCTCAGGTGCCGTAAGTGTCGCGGTTCCCATTACATCTCCGGATTTCGGCGCGATGAGATTCGTGAGGTTTTACACCCGCTGACCGGCTCTTCCTCGGGGAAGGGGCGGCCTCACTCCTTAAATTAGCAAATACGACACCGCTACGGGGAGTGTTGGCGAAATGAAGAACTCCGCGAAGCAACGGTCCTGCCGCCTGCGACCGGATCCTCTCCCGACTCCGGGCGACCCGCGAGATCGAAGACGACTTCGAGCGCATTTCCGGGCTCGACCGCCTCCCACTTCGCGAACAGCTCGGCGCGCTTCGCTCTGACTCGGGCGAGATCGTCCTCGATCAGCTGCCGCTGCGGTGGGAGACGGTTCTCGGCGCAGTACTCAGCCAGCTTCTGATTCAGGTCGTCGGCGGCCACTCGCTCTCCAATTCGACGCTCGAGGTCGAAGAATCCCACGATCATCTCGGAGACGTTCGCCTCGGGCGGCAGCTTGCCGCGCGGCCACGGGCTCCCAAAATCCGAGAAATCCCAGCCCGCTGAGACGAGACCGTAGAAACCCTGATGCAGTCCGAGCACGGTTTCAACGGCGCAGTGCGTGAGGTCGTGCTTCGGAAAGAAAGCTGCCTGCCCGCCCGCTTGCCGCTGCCACGTCGTCGTTCCATCAGCGCGCGTGCAGCTGAGGGAGTTACGTCCGTCGGTCCCCTTCTTTATGCGAATGACGATGCGCTGTGCGTCCGGCATGGACGCTATCTAATGCAGTGTTTCGCCTTTCTCCAGCATCTCGATGAAGCTTCGCATACGCTTCGCCCGAGTTTCTGCCTTCTTCGCGGTCTGCAGGCGCCATAGGATCGCGTAGCTATTCGCGCGGTTGAGCGTTTTGTAGAACGCTTTCGCCTTGGGATGCCGGTCCAATTCCTTCTCGAGATCCGCGGGCACGGCCGCCGCGCTGGGGGAATCGTACGCGGCTTCCCAACGGCCATCCTTCTTCGCGCGCTCGATTTCCTCCAGCCCGGCCGGCTTCATCTCGCCACTGGCGATCAGGGCGAGCACCCTCTCGCGATTGACCTTGGACCAGGGGCTTCGTGGACGCCGCGGCATGAATCGCTGGAGCCATGCGGTTTCATTCTCGGGCAGCTTCTGCGCGTCGATCCAGCCATAGCAGAGCGCTACTTCGACGCCCTCGGCATACGTCATTGATTTCCTTCCGGACGTCTTCCTGGCAATCCGCACCCAGAGAGCGGCCGAGGTCTTGTGATTCTTCTCCAGCCAGGCGGCG
>DASWBC010000448.1:0-6761 GCA_036390815.1 Gemmatimonadaceae bacterium | reverse complement strand
GACCGAGATAACTTGCCGTCGCGAGCCGCCACTCACGCACGCGGACCACAACGCCGACGTGTCTCCAAGAGAACGGGCGCGAGGTGAACGGGAATGGCCCTTCGCGGTACCCCAGGGCAACGAGCAACGCGGCTGTCATGGCCCCGACGCTCGCGGTGAGCACCACCGGTCGAAGGCCTACGTGGGGACTCGCGCGCACCAGATAGGGAATGGCTTTGCCGACCGTGAGCGCGCCCACGATCACACCGATCGCCAGCCCCCGCTGCGAGCGGAACCAGGTCGCGGTCATCTTCATTGCCGGCGGGTAGACCCCGGCGAGAAAGAACCCCGTCAGGAATCTCAGCAGCAGCGCGTCCCTATAGCCGGGAACCGCCAGAATCGCGGCATTGGCCGCCGCTCCTAGGAGGGCGCAGGCGCTAAAGAGCCTTGCTGCAGGAATGAGATCGGCGAGGTTGAGCACGGCGGCCGTCGCCGTTCCGCAAACGAACCCGAGCTGGACGATGGTGGTCAGCCAGGCCCCCTCCGCTGTCGTTAGTCCCCAGATTCGTTGCAGCAGCGGCGTCACCGCACTGGCCGAAAACCAGAGCGACATTCCAAGCAGCTCGGCCAAACCAAGTAACGCAAGCACCCGCCAACGCGTCGAGTATGTGTCTGCTGACATCCTGAAAAATTACCTTCGGCGAGACGCAACTTCGACTTTGCGGCGTCCAGGGCCATATTGAGTATTGAAATGCTGCTGCGACACTCAAACTTCCGGTCTCCCTTGAGGCGCGTGTGTGCGCCTCACCCATGACGAACCCGTCACAGGCAGCTCCCCCGTCCGCTCCAGCGGCACCTTCAGCCTCCGCGCCACGGTCGACGGTCACACTGTCGCGCGAGCTCGCCGATTTCCTCGTCGAGCTGTCGATCACACTTAACAAGCACGCCATCTACCCCCAAAGCCATCCACTCCTCCATGGAGCGGTAGACGGTGTGGCGAATCGTCTGGGGATGTTATTCGCCGGCGACCGTGACTCGCTTTCAATAGGCGTCGCTCGGCGCCAGCTGATCATCGAAGGCGTCGCCACCGATCCCCTCAACGCAGTGCTCAAGGAGCTCGCCCAGCGCCTGCACGACCACCACGTAGGCGCGGTGAAGTTCGTACGCGGAATCGGGCGCGATGAATTGGGGGACGCACTGGCGGCACTTGCGATCGATCCGGTTCGGTCCGAGAAACCCATTGGGCTCGACATCGAGCGCGTCGGCGAGCTGTGGCAGCACGTGAGATTCTTCCCGCTCACCTACGACCGCCTGCAGCTCATCGAGGACGAACCGGGTGGCGAGCCCCCCAGCGCGGATCAGATGGCATCGGGACGCGCGACCCAGCTCTGGATTGGACTCGCTCGTGCCGCGCTCGTATCGGACACCTCAAATCCCACCGCATCGCGCGAGGAAGCCGACGACAGCACGGCCCTCGAGCCGGCGACCGTCGCCCGCGCAATCGACGAGCACCAGCGCGAGGAGGCGTACGATCAGGTGATCGTTGGCTACCTGCTCCAGATCGGCGAGGAGCTCAAGACGGCCGAAGGACCTGAGGCGGCGGGGTTGCAGAGACGTGTGTCGCGTCTGGTCGGGTCGCTCAAGGAATCGACGCTCGAGCGACTTCTCGAGATGGGAGGCGACAAGGGGCAGAGGCGGAGATTCCTCCTCGACGCCTCGCAGGGGATCACCGTCGAAGCTGTGATCGACCTCGTGAAGGCGGCGTCCGCCGCCGAGGGACAGACGGTCTCTCACTCGATGCTGAGAATGTTGTCGAAGCTCGCCCACCATCCGTCGTCAGGCGGACCGCGCGCGAAAACCGACCCGTCGATTCGCGACGTAATGCGCCGCCTCGTCGACGACTGGACCCTCGACGACCCCAATCCCGAGGCGTATCGGCAGGTGCTCGAGAGCATGTCCAGTTCCAGAAGTGCCGCCCAGAAGCTGTCCAGTGACGCTGTGCCCACGGAAATCGAGCCCGAGCGAATGGTCCAGATCGCAATCGAAGTCGGGTCCATGGGACCGCAGGTCCGCGCCGCAATGGTCGATCTGTACAAGGGCGGTCGCGCCGAGGTGTTGCTGGACCTGCTCGAACGCGCCCCCAGCTCAGAGGCAGGCGAACCGGTTTGGGCATTTCTGAAAAGGGAGCGCGTCCTGGAAGCTCTGCTCCAGCTGCCGCGCGTCGACATGCCTTTGGTCGGCCGGTTCGCGCGCCGCTACGGAATCGCGATCGCGCCGACGCTGCTCTCGGCTGCCGCCGTCTTCGACGACGCCAAAATCCGCGGCCAGTTCTACGATCTGCTTCAATCCTTGGGCGACGACGTGGGCACGCCGGTAGCAGAGCGTATTCCTGACTCCCCATCTGTCATTCAGCGTGAATTGCTGGCGCTGATCGGACGACTGGGCACCCTGCCATCCGGTTTTTCCGCGATCAACTACCTCGCCAACGAAGACCCGCTGGTTCGCCGCGAGGCGGTGAGACTCCTGTTCCGCGATCCGGCGGAACGTGATGAGACCATCATGAGCGCGCTCACGGACACCGATGACAGAGTCGTTTTCGCAGGCCTCACGAGCGCGCAGGAAAGATGTCCGCCTGCCGGCATCGAGTTGATCATGCAGCGAGTCGATCGCGGCGAGCTAGACTCCCAGCTACGCACCATGGGAATCCGGATAGTCGCCCAGCTGCGGACACCATCGACTCTCGCCTGGCTTCTCAGGTACGTCGTCACCGAGGCACACTGGCCGAGAAAGCCGAAGCTGCGCGCGTCGACACCGGAAATGCTGGCTGCCCTTGCCATGGTTGCTACGCATTGGCTGAACGACCCCGCGGCGGAAACCGCTGTCAGACTAGCCGGACACAGTAGAGACCCCGAGGTGCGCGCAAAGGTGGCGCGCGGCCGAGGAACGACCACCCCGGGGAAGGCTCCCAGAAATGAGTGATCCGATCCGCTTTCTCGTGTCCTTCGGGCAAGCCGTCTCGACGATGGCCCTGTACAACGAAGGCCACCCAGCGCGCGAGCGCGCCGTGGACAGATCGTTCCGCTGCCTTCAGGACCTCCAGCAGCACGACGCCAATCCGCGGTTCTCGTTTCTTGGCGAAGAGACCATCTACCAGGAGACGGCTCTTCGCGAGCTCGGCGATTGGGAATGGGGAACGCGTCTGGCGCACGCCGGCGTGCAGCGAATAGAGCTGGACACCAACGTCACCCGCGAGCAGTACGAAGAGTTCCTCGAAGAGATGATGGCCCGCATCACCCTGTCCGTCATCGACACGTCGGAAGCCAGGCACAACCGCCCCACCGGAATCAAGGTCGGCGCTCTAGGAATACGGGGCGAAACCAGGGAGCTGCAGACGACGTTCGATGCCCCCGCACCCATCGCCACGATCTCGTATTCGCTCGGCGAGGAAGCCGCCTCGATCCAGTCGATGCACCGCGATGTTCAGGAGCGCGGCAAGCTACCTCTGGCCGAGGCGGAAGCTGTCGTGCGGTCGCTCTCGATGGCGATGCACGGCGATCAGCAGATGATACTGCCGCTGCTCCAGCTCAGGGAGTTCGACGAATACACGACCACGCACTCACTCAACGTCTCCGTGCTGGTGATGGCGCTGGCGGAATCCCTGGGGCTGGCACCGCAGGATGTTCGCACGTTCGGCGTCGCGGGACTGCTGCACGACCTCGGCAAGGTGCACATCCCACAGGATATTCTCAACAAGCCCGGCAAGCTCACGGACCAGGAGCGGCAGGTGATGCAGCATCACCCGGTTGCGGGAGCGAAAATGATCATCGAGAGCGGGCGCCGTCTCGACCTTGCCGCGGCGGTGGCGCATGAGCACCACATCATGATCAACGGTCAGGGTTACCCGACGCACCATTACCGCCGCGATTGCCACAAGGCCAGCAAGCTGGTCCACGTCTGCGACGTCTACGACGCGCTGCGGACGCGGCGCCCCTACCGGGACGCGTGGGAAAGCGAGCGTGTGCTGACTTACCTCGAGGAGCGGGCCGGAACGGAATTCGAGCCGGAGGCCGCGACCGCTTTCGTGACTTTGATGCGCAAGGTTGATAGCGGAATTCAGCGGTCGCCGATGCCTCCGACGAATGGTGCCGAGCCTGCCACTTTGCCAGTCGAAAACAAGGGTGATTCGGCGCCCCCGGGCGCGCCTCCCAAGCCCCCCGGAGGGTCGCCCTAGGGCCTTCCCCGGACCCCAAGTAACGATGCGTCGGCGCCGACGCATTCTGCGTTGCCTGTACCACCAACGCTCGTCAATGGTAGACGGGTCGCGTGAGAGAGATTCGGAACGGTGTGATCACCTGCACCTAACCAGGTGATAAGCGGTTGGAGTGAAAAAGGGACGTCCCGAGACGTCCCTTTTTCATTTTCAACAGTCTCTCCCTAGCTTTGACGGGGCCGGGCCTTGGCGCCGGGTCCGCGCCTGCCGAGGAGTGGCTTGTCGAAGAGCATCCGCGGGGGTGTTCGGGCCAGGCCCGATGCGTCGAGCCATTTCTCGAGGCCGTTCGCCAACGCCTGCTGGTCCGACTTGCCGAGGGTATCGAATCCCTCGATCAGATCTGTCTGGATCACGCGCTTCGATCTTTTTACGAGGCTCGCGCCTGGGCGCGTGAGGCGTAGCACCGCGCGGCGCCCGTCGGTCGGATCGGGCGTCCGCGTCACCAGGCCCTTCGTGATCAGCTGCCCCACGACCTGCGACACAGTGCTGTGCGTCGTCATGGTGACCGCCGCGAGATCCTTGACTGACTGATCGGGGACCTGGCCCAGCTCCCTCAGCACGAACAATTGTGCCGCGCTGATGCTCAATTCGCGCTCGACACCCTCGGCCGCGGAGCGAAGGCCACGCACCATGCGCCGCACCGCATTGAGCGCGCGAGAGAGATCCGGCTGTCTTTCTTTCTTCGGCTTCGGCATGTGAGACCCGTGACGGTTTCGAATCCCGGCTATCCGAGTTGGGGTCCGAGAGGATCCGGACTTGAGAACTAATGTAGTGCCGACCTGCGCAGCAGAGCCAGACGACGCTCGCCCCTGAAAACACGCCCTTCCTCCCCCTGAGCAATACGCTCGGCGGGAATCGAACGTCCCCGCTCTTGACGGCAGTTGGTCCAACTATAGACTCTATCCCCGACACAGGCTCCTGCTGCCGCCGAAAGCACGGTCCCGCCCACTGAAAGGCTTTTTGCTGGCGAAGCTTCACCGAATACCGAGATGAGACTACCGGCGATGACGATATCTCTCGGTAATACAAAGCCCGTGTACCAAAAACTATCCGCCTCGACACGACGGCTACAGCACCTTGCCGTCTGCAGGACTCTGCGGCACTTCGCCGCGGAGTGATCGTCGGGTTATAGCGACCCGGAATCGGAGGAAAGATGACCCATGGTTTTGTGAGAAGGACGCTTCGACTTGGACTCGCAATGGCGATATCGCTGTTGTGGTACGCAAGTTCAGCAGCGGCACAGGATGCAGGAACGATCAGCGGGCGCGTCATCGACGCAACCTCGCGAGCGCCGATACCGCTCGCCCAGATTCAGCTCGTTGGAACAACCCGCGGCGCCACCACCGGGGACGATGGCACGTTCCGGATCGCGGGAGTCCGGCCGGGACAGTACCAGGTGCGTGTCTTACGCCTCGGGTTCACAGCGTCCGGGGAGAGGACGGTGCAAGTGACGCCCGGGAGTACGAGCCAGCTTGACTTCGCGCTCAACCCTGCGGCGGTCAGCCTCGAGCAGGTAGTCACCACGGCGACGGGCGAGCAGGAGCGGAAACGCGAAATCGGATCGGCCGTCGCGACGCTCCAACCGTCCACCGACCAGATAACGAGCGCTCAATCGGTGAGCCAGCTGCTCACCGGAAAAGTTTCCGGCGTGGATGTGGGCCAGGCCGGCGGTACCGTCGGCGGACCCTCGCGCATCCGAATCCGGGGCGCCAATTCAATTTCGCTGGGCAATGAGCCCCTGATCATCGTCGACGGAATCAAGTTCAACAACAGCGTCGGCCAGGACAACGTTAGCGGGGCGACCACGATCGGCGTTGGTGGCCAGGTGCCGTCCCGTTTCAACGATATCAATCCCGAAGACATCGAGTCGATGGAGATCCTCAAGGGCCCCGCGGCAGCCGCGCAGTACGGTACCGCGGCCGCGAACGGTGTCATCCAGATCACGACCAAGCGCGGACGCACTGGTGCGGCACGGTGGAACACCTTTCTTGAAGGCGGTCAAATCAAGGATGTAACCGCTTATCCGGCGAATTTTGCCCAGACCGGAACGCGCCCGAGCGGATCGCAGACAGGATTCTGCGATCTCGACAGCCAGACGCTCGGACTCTGCACCCCGAACGCCGGCGGACTCACCTCGTTCAATCCCCTCGAGCAATTCAGCCCGTTCATCACCGGCCATCACGGGGCTTACGGTGCGAGCGTCACCGGCGGGACCGATCAGGTCACGTATTACGTCTCTGGTAACTTCGACAAGCAGCAGGGCGTTTTCGAGATAAATACCGAAAATCGCGCATCGGGACGCGCCAATCTTTCCGTTCAGTTACGGGACAACTGGAACGTGCAGATCGGGACCAGCTACCTCGCCGATCACCTGCGCCTGCCACAGAACGACAACAACATTCTCGGCATCCTTCCCGGTGGTCTCCTCGGTGGCACCGCGGACGACGCCGCGCATGGGTACCTCGCCGGTCAGACTCCGCAGGAAATCTTCGCGATCAACACGCGGCAGGAC
>DASWBC010000447.1:0-6155 GCA_036390815.1 Gemmatimonadaceae bacterium | reverse complement strand
GGTCGCGTTACCACGAGCACGCCATTCCTCAGCTTGTCGAGCAGCGTCTCCAATTCGTGGGACAGCTCTCCCACTGAAGTGTAGCCCATCGCGGCTCCCATGCCCTTCATGGTGTGAACCGCGCGAAAAAGGCGCGGTATGGCCGTGTCGCTCCCGCCGCGCTCCAGTTCGAGGAGCGCGTTGTTTATCTCGGAGAGGTTTTCACGGCTCTCCGAAAGAAAAAGCTTGGCGTAGCGACCGGTATCCACCTAGGCGAGCACCCGCTGCACCGCTTCCAGAACGCGGCTTGGCTGGAACGGCTTGACCACGAAGTCGCGCGCTCCGGCCTGAAGCGCTTCCTGCACCAGGGCCTGCTGGCCCATGGCGCTGCACATGAGAATCCGCGCGCCGGGATCCATCTGCGTGATCTGCTTCACCGCTTCGATCCCGCCCATCTCCGGCATGATGATGTCCATGGTCACCAGATCCGGTTTCAGCTGTTGGTATTTCTCAACAGCCTGCTTCCCGTTTTCTGCCTCTCCCACAACCGTGAATCCGGCTTGGGAAAGAATGTCACTTACCATCGTCCGCATGAAAACGGCGTCGTCGCAAACCAGTACAGTACTGCTCACCCTACCTCCCTTGTCCGATGACTTGCTGAACCACTGTCTTGATGTCGAGCACGAGGACGCGCGTCCCCTCGATCTCGACTGCTCCAGTTACCGCGCCCACGAGCGGGATTTCCGCCTGATCCGCCGCCCCGAATTGATCTATTGGCACATCCTGAATGTCGCGAACGTCGTCAACGCCGATTCCGATCCACCGGTCGAAATAGTCGACCAGCAGAATCAGTCCTTCCGCGCGCCCGCGAGCCGTCTTTCCGAGCGATGTGCCGCCGTCAATCACGGTTACAATCGTCCCGCGCAGGTTGATGAGCCCGCGCACCGTGTCGGGTGCTCCCGGCAGCCTCGTGATGTGCTGCATGGGAACAATCTCCCGAAAGGAGTCCATGTCGCACGCGAAGGAGCTGTCGCCGATGTTGAACACGAGCAGGCGGCGGGTCGGTACGTGCGGCTCTTCCTCGACGATCTGCTCCGGTGGGAGCGCCATGGCATCACTCATAGAATCGGAACGCCGTGAGCGGATCGATGCCGTCGGCCAGGGCGTGCTCCCCGGCGATCACCGCCAGTGCGTTGCGCAAATCCTCCGGCAGCGGCGACCGAAAATCCAGCGGCTCGCCTGTCACGGGGTGATTGAACGCGAGCCAGGCCGCGTGCAGGAAGTGCCGCTTGGGAGGAAGTCCGGCCACACGACGTCCTCCGCCCCCGCCATACACGTCGTCGCCCATGACAGGATGGCCGATAGACGCGAGATGAACGCGGATTTGATGAGTCCGTCCTGAATGGAGATGGGCACGAAGAAGGTCCCCCGCATCGAACCGAGCAAGGCGTAAGAGGTCGGTCTTGGCCGGCCGACCCTTATTGACGATTGCCATGCGCTTCCGGTCTCGCGGATCACGGGCTATCGGCTTGTCGATTGTGAGAGCGTCCGTCGAGATATGACCCCAGGTCATTACCGCGTACCGGCGGACGACCCGGCGGGCGGCTATCGCCGCGCTCAGAAGCCGGTGCGCCCGGTCGGTCTTTGCCACCACCAGAAGGCCCGAAGTCTCCTTGTCGAGGCGGTGGACCATCCCTGCCCGCTCGGGCTCTCCCTCGGTCGAGAGGCTGCCGCCCCGCCCCAACAGGGCGTTCACGAGCGTGCCGCTCCAGTTCCCGGGAGCGGGGTGCACGACCATGCCCGCGGGCTTGTCCACCACCAGAAGAGCATCATCTTCGTAGACGACGCTCACGGGGATGTCTTCGCCCAGGATCGTCCGCTTCTCCGACGCAGGGATCTCGATCCGCACCAGCTCCCCGGTCTCCGGCCGGTAGCTCGCCTTTTCGCGGCGCCCATTGACCTGCACGTGTCCCTGAGCGATCAGAGTCGCCGCCTGGGTCCGCGAAAGCTCGGCTCTACTGGCAATAAAGAGATCGAGGCGGACATTGCTGTCCGCCTCGACGGGAAACTCTTTGATTTCGCTCAGAGCCTAGCTCTCCGCCGGCGTATCCGACACTGGGGTGGTTGCGACCGCAGGGGCGGAAGATCGTTCCTCTCCCCAAAGGACCCAAGCAAGGAGGAATGCACCTACGCTCACGGCCATGTCGGCGACATTGAACGTCGGCCACCGGAGGTCCCGCACTCCGACGTCGATGAAGTCCACCACGCCCGTCGCCGACCGGACGCGGTCGATCAGATTACCCACGGCGCCCCCGCAGACCAGGCCAAGCGCGATCGTGCGCAGGAAATCTCCCTGACGTGTGGCCTTGTACAGCCGCCCGAGAATCACGAGCGCTCCGGCCGTCAGGGCCATGAATATCCACCGCGAGTAGATGCCGAGATTCAACCCGAACGCGGCGCCCGGATTGTAAACGAGCGTCAGCCGGAGATGATTGCCCAGGATCTCGTGCGGGATGTGCTGCGGCGAAAGCGTCGCCGCGGCGATCAGCTTGGTCACCAGATCGACTGCCACCACCGTGATCAGCGTGCCCCAGAACAGGGGCGGATTAGGCTTGGCGCTTTCCATCTTCTTCACGCTGCTTGCACTCGATGCAATACCTTGCGTGCGGGAGCGCGTCGAGACGCTCGAAGCTGATATCCCGGCCGCAGTTGTGACACTTTCCGAACTGCTCGGGATTGCGATAGAGACGTCGGAGTGCTTCGTCGATGTGCCAGAGGAAACGCCCTTCCTGGCTCGCGAACAGAAACGCCTTCTCGCGCTCCATCGCGTCCGTTCCCTGGTCTGCCATGTGGAAGGAGTACGCGCTCAGATCGCCGTCCGCGCCCTGCGGGGTCGATCCGAAAGTCTCGTCGTAGTGCCCCAACTCCTTCAGGACGCGCTTCCGCTCCTCGAGCAGACGCTTCTCGAAATGCTGAAGGCTCTTCTTCGGCATCGCCTTCGGTTTCTTGCTGTTGGCTGCAGTTGCCATTTCTAGCCTACCCTCTCCAAGGCGACGTCAACGCTCTGCCCATCAAGGTCGAACGTATGCGTCGCGTGTGTTCCGTCGATTTGCTCGCCCACTGTGACCTTGAGCGCGAGTACCTCATCGGCGATCCATTTCTGGAAAGCCTTTACCGCTTCCTGAATCTCCGCACCACCAGCAATGGAAAGCGTGATGCGATCGCTTACCGCGAAACCCAATTCTTTCCTCAGCCGCTGAACGCGGCTCACAATCTCGCGCGCGAGTCCTTCGAGCCTCAGGTCGCGCGTTACAACGGAATCAAGCGCGGCAAAATAGCCACCTTCCTCCTTCACCACCAACTCGCCGGAAGCGGTCCGCACGACCGTCAGATCCTCGTGGCTAAGCTCCCGCGACTCATTGCCGACCGAAACGTAAAGCGGCTTCCCCGCCTCGAACTCCCTCAGCGCGTCGCTGCTAAGCGCCTGCACCGCCTCGGCGGCGAGGGGGGTATCCTTGCCGAATTTCTTGCCAAGCGATCTGAAATTCGGCCTAGCCTTTAAAGTTACTAGATCGTCGGCGCTTGAGATGAATTCGATCTTCTTTATGTTGAGCTCGGCGGCCAGGAGCGGGCTCAGCTCCCCGAGCATACCCTCGGCGCGCGTCTGGGCTCCCTTTGAGACGGCCCCGTGAATGGGGACGACACATACCAGCCGGGCCAGGGGCTGACGCACCTTGACACTGGCTTCCTCGCGGCCCGCGCGACCCAGCGTAGCGAGGGTCCGAATGTGCACCATCGCACGCTCCAGATCGACATCGATCGCCCCAACCCCCGACGGCCCACGCGTGAATGGCGCCAGATGCACCGAGCTGCCGGTGAGCTCGCGATGGACCCAGTCGGTGATGAACGGAGCGAACGGCGCCAGAAGCCGGCACGTGACGGCGATGATTTCGTGAAGCGTCGCGAACGCGGCGCGGTTCTCGGCGTCGTCGACGTCGTAAAAGCGATGGCGGCTCTGGCGCACGTACCACTTCGACACGTCCTCGTCGAAGAAAGTCATCACCACCTTGGCGGCGTTGGTGGCTTCGTAGCGGTTCAGCAGCTCGTCGGCTTCACGCTCGACCGTGGCAAGCCGCGAGAGAACCCATTTGTCGAGCAGCGGCCGATCCTGCGGAGCCGGATCCTTGCCCGACGGCGCCCACCCGAAATTCGCGTATTCCGCGAAAATCCCAGTGTAGACGTTCTTGAACGTCAGGAGAAAGCGGCCCGCGGTGTCGCGGATCCCCGCCTCGTCGAAGCGGCGTGGCGTCCAGAGCTGGCTCGAAGTCGTGAGGAAGAGCCGGACCGCGTCGGCACCGTAGAGTGGAATCACGGACGCGGGGTCGATGATATTTCCGAGACGCTTGGACATTTTCTGTCCCTCGGCGTCGAGAACGAGATCGTTGACGACGACCGCCCGATAGGGCGCGGTGTCGCCGACGCCCGGTGTATGCGCCTCGTGGGCGAGTAGGTTGTTCGGCAGTGCATCGCCGAGACCGGTGGCGATCGCGAGCAACGAATAGAACCAGCCGCGGGTCTGGTCGATTCCCTCGGCGATGAAATCCGCGGGATAGTAGCGCTCGAGCTTGTCGCGGTTCTCAAACGGGAAATGCCACTGCGCGAAGGGCATCGATCCGGAATCGAACCAGGCGTCGATCACCTCGGGCGTGCGCTTCATCGTGCCGCCGCATTTGCACTGCCAGCTGTAGCGATCGATGAATGGCTTGTGCGGGTCGAAGTTGTCGGCGAGCGCGGTACCGGACCTCTCCGATAGCTCCACGTATCCACCGACGGCTTCCGCATGCGAGTCGTTTCGATCGCAGATCCAGATGGGAAGGGGAGTTCCCCAATAACGGTCGCGCGAAACAGCCCAATCGATGTTGTTGGTCAGCCACTCGCCGAAGCGACCGGATCCGGTCTCAGCGGGATGCCAGTCGACGCGGGAGTTGCGCACCAGCATCGCGTCCTTGAACTCGGTCGTGCGGATGAACCAGGAAGTGCGGGCGTAATAAAGCAGCGGCGTCTCGCAGCGCCAGCAATGCGGGTACGCGTGCTCGTGCAGCGTCGATTTCCAGAGCAGGCCGCGGCGTTTCAGCTCCTCGAGAATGACAGCGTCGGCGTCCTTCACGAACATCCCGCCCACCAGCGGCATGTCGGCCGGGAATTCGCCACGGAGATTGACGGGCTGGAGGAACGCGAGTCCATTGCGCTGGCCCGCCGCGTAGTCGTCGGCGCCGAATGCCGGCGCCATGTGCACGACGCCGGTTCCCTCGTCGGCCGAGACGAAGGACTCGCCGATGATCATTTCGTGCTTGCCTTCCTTGTACTCCACCCACTCGAGCGGCCGCTTGTAGCGCTTGCCTACGAGATCGCTGCCACGAAAGGAGCCCACCGTCTCCCAGCGGCCCGCGAAATCGTCACCAAGAACAGCGGGGGTCCGAGCGAGGGCGAGGATCACTGTCTCGCCGGCGTCAGCTTTTCTTTTCCGAAGCTCGACGTACTCGAGCGCCGGGTGCACCGCGAGCGCGACGTTCGAGACGAGCGTCCACGGGGTCGTCGTCCAGACCAGGATGCGCCGCCGGGTTTGCACGCCCTTATCCTCGACGAGATCGAGCGCCACATAGGCACTAGGATCCTTCACATCCTTGTAACCCTGCGCGACTTCGTGGCTCGAGAGAGTAGTCCCACACCGCGCGCAGTAAGGCAGCACCTTGTGGCCGCGGTACAGGCGTCCGCCCCGGAACATCGTGGCCAGCGCCCACCAGACACTCTCGATGTAATTGTTGGAGTACGTGACGTACGGATCGCTGTAGTCGAGCCAGTACCCGATGCGCTCGCTCAGCTCCTCCCAGTCGGTTCGGTATTGCCACACGCTCTCACGGCACATCTCGTTGAATCGCTCTACGCCGATCTTCTCGATCTGGTCCTTCGCCGTTCGAATACCGAAGTCCTTCTCGATTCTCTTCTCGACTTCGATCTCGACCGGCAGGCCGTGGGTATCCCAGCCGGCTTTGCGCGCGACGTGATTGCCTCGCATCGCGCGGTAGCGGCAGAAGAGATCCTTCACCGTTCGCGAGAACACATGGTGGATGCCGGGTCGCCCGTTGGCGGTGGGCGGTCCTTCGAAGAAGACGAAC
>DASWBC010000446.1:0-2495 GCA_036390815.1 Gemmatimonadaceae bacterium | reverse complement strand
CCTGATCACCGAGCGGGTCCTCGTCGGCTGGCTGCCAGAGCGGTGGCAGAGGATTGCCGGTGGATCTCTCGCGGCGCTCATCGGCGCGACGGCATTTACCGTCTGGGCGCAATCGGTCGTCAACGAAAAAGTCTACACGGTTTCGCTCCTGGGACTCGCTGTCGTCTCCTGGCTGATAGTCCGCTGGTGCGACGATCCAGACGGACCCAAGGCGGACCGGCTCCTCGTCTTGATCGCGTACCTGAGTGGACTCGGCTTCGCGAACCACATGGCCGGCTTTCTCGCTCTGCCTGCGGTCGGAGCCGCGGTTGCCATTATCCGCCCGGCTACGCTGCTGCGCCCGAAGCTTCTGCTTGCAGTTGCCGGCGCGCTTCTGCTCGGTATGACGCCGTTCCTGACGCAGCCGCTTCGCGCCGCGTACTTCCCCGCCATCAATGAGGGCGAGCCGACAGGTTGCGCCACTCGAATCGGAGTCGGCTGCACGTTCAGCAAGGCGACCTACGATCGGTTCATGTACAACTTCAATCGCGGCCAGTATGGGAAGCCGGGTTTGACCGAACGGCAGGCGCCGTTCGTCGCCCAGGTCGAGATGTGGTGGCTGTATTTCGGGTGGCAGTGGCTGAGAGACCCTTTTGATAACTATCCCGCGCGGCAGGAGATACTGGCGACGATCTTCCTCCTGCTCGGCGGGCTTGGCGGGTACGTGCATTGGAAGCGAGACCGGAAGTCGTTCTGGTACTTCGGCCCGCTCATGTTCATGGTGACACTCGCGCTCATTGCCTACATGAACTTCAAATACGGCTCGTCGCAGTCACCGGAGCTGGGAGACTCCGTTGAGCGTGAGGTGCGTGACCGCGACTACTTCTATCTCTGGAGCTACTCGGCGTTGAGCGTGTGGATCGCGCTCGGTCTCGTCTTCGTCTGGGAGACCGTCGCCGCGCTGATCGGATCGGAGAAGATTCGAGTACGCGACGAAATGCTCGATCTCCCGCGGCGACGAAGCTGGCTGCTCGCGGCCCCGGTGCTGGCCCTCGCGATCATCCCGCTCTTTGCAAACTGGAAATCCGCGTCCCGCGCCGGGCAGACGGATACCGCGGATTTTGCCGCTGATCTCCTCAACTCCGTCGAGCCCTACGGGATTCTCGTCACCGCCGGCGACAACGACACCTTCCCGCTTTGGTACGCGCAGGAAGTCGAGGGTATTCGCCGCGACGTCATCGTCGCGTGCCTCTCGCTGCTGCGAACCGACTGGTACACGCGTCAGCTCCTGCGTCGCCCCGCTTACGAGTACGATTCGCTGCGCGGACCCGCGATCTATCGCGGCAAGGTTTGGAAAAAACCAATCGGGCCTCCACTCAAGCTGACGATGGCAGAGGCGGACGCGGTGCCGTCGGTGGTCGAGCTGTCGTCACCGCAGACCTTTCGCAAGGACGGGACTGACATCGTCGTCAACATCCAGCCACGATCGTACGGAGGTTTCACGGGCCTCGGCCGCGAGGACCTGTTCGTGTTGTACATGATCCGCGACGGATATCCGGAGCGGCCATTCTTCTTCAGCCGGACAACTGGCGGATACGCTGAGGAGATGGGATTCGCTCCGTACACAGTCGCGGCCGGCCTCGCGCGAAAGCTCGTCCCCCACATTCCAATGGCAGGAAGTGGGATCGTGTCGGTTCCGGGCGAAGGATGGTTCGATCTCGAGACGACTCGCGCACTCTGGGAAAACGCGTTCATGGCACCGCAATCGATCGGGAAGCGCGATCTGTGGGTCGATCGTCCGTCAGCGGGAATTCCCTTCCTGTATTTGCGGACGGGGCTGGTGCTCACATCAGCGCTGGCACAGATGGGTCGGCCTGATGAAGCGACGCGCATCCGCGGCCAGGTAGAGAAGATCGCGCGCGCGACCCAGCTCGAGGATGTGCTGGCCAGAGCGTCGCAGTAGTCGCCGCGCTTCGCGAGGGACATGCACAAATCACGCGTTGCCCGTGCGAATAGCCACACCTACATTGAGTATTGGAGGGTTGGCAGAACGGCTATTGCACCAGTCTTGAAAACTGGCGCCCGTAAGGGCTTGGGGGTTCGAATCCCTCACCCTCCGTCAACGAGTCATAAGATTAACTCGTTGTACCTCGGTGAATGCGGGAAAAGCAAGAAACGGGGACGGCGTAAAGCCCGTCCCCGTTTCTATTGCCAGAGCTGTTACCGGTTACACGCAGGTGATCACGCCGTTGGTCATGCTGCAAACCTTGGCAGACTGCGAGTGCGTTGCAGTTCCGCTCCATGAAGCCGGCGGGCCAGGAAGGTTCGTGATGACAACCGTGACGTTCTGCGACGGGCTGAAGCCCTGCAGAGGAGCCAGGCTGGTGGCGGTTCCACCGAAGTACGCGCCGTTGTTGTCCGCGGCGTACTGCTCTTCGTAGGTCGCCATGTTGCGCAGGTCAGACTTCATCGCTGCGACATACGCCTTGTCCTTCGTGTTCGCGAACTTAGGAATC
>DASWBC010000445.1:0-1756 GCA_036390815.1 Gemmatimonadaceae bacterium | reverse complement strand
ACCATGGAGCGCACTCTGCTTCCCTGCAGCCATCCCGATGAAACCAGCGGGACGGTCCCGTCGCCGAGGTTCTTCGGCCCGTTCTGGAAGGAGAGCGAGCCATTCGACAGCGTGCACCGCTCGTACGTCACGACTCCCCAGCCACAGACATTCGTGACCGGAAGCGCGTCGAATCGTCGGGCGAAGGGTGGATGCGCGTTCGCCGCAAGCGTCCGCATATACGCGTGGGGGATCCACGACTGATCCGCAATCGGAGTTGTGGGCTGACCATTGGAGAGGAAGAGACTCGTCGACGGATCGGTGGGCAGAAGATCGTACGCCGCCTGCGTATGGCTGATCATCGATGCGCTTTGACTGGCCGAGATCAGTTTGATGAAGAGAAAACCGGCCGAATCGCCTTCGCTCACGGCGTGCAGCGCGGCCAGCGTCCCGCACCACGGAACGCCGAAGGCCAGCACCTGCTCGAAGCATTTCGCGTATGGCGGATTCGCTTCCAGGAAGGCACGGAAAACAAGGCCGCCGGTCGAATGCACGATGGCCACGACATTCTGGTTCTTGTTCGGCGAGAGAAGGTCCAGCACGTCGCGCATCGATTGCTGCACCGCGCCGGCGTCGATGGCCTCGCGCCAGTCCCATCCAATCGGCGCGAAGTCGCGGGGATTCAAGCCGGAGATGTCGTATCCGTAGTGGCCGCCGAGAATGTCGTAGAGGGACTGGGCCTGCTTGGCGATGCCCAGGGCCGTGGTGATCGGGAGACCGGCGATCAGCGTGCCGGGAACGACCACGATCTCATTGAGGAACGCCCTCTTTTTCTGCGAATCGAGCAGCGTCGTGAGCGAGGGCGGAAAAACCGTGCGCCCGCTGTCACCGTCCTGCAGCTCGCTGGCTGGAAAACCGGGGATGAAGATGACCGGCTTTCGCGCCACTGCTACTTGCGGCCCGCGGTCCGCGGTCCGCGGTCCGCGGATTTCCGGTGCTCCACTTTCACCCTGGTCTTGATTCCGCCGCGCACGTAGAAGTCGCCTTCCACCTCGATGAATCGAGGGTCGAGGAGACGAATCAGATCGTTGGCGATGCGATTGGTCACCGCCTCGTGGAACGCTCCCTCGTCGCGGTACGACCAGAGGTAAAGCTTGAGCGACTTGAGCTCGACGCACTTCGCGTCAGGCACGTAGCGAATGCGGATCGTGGCGAAGTCCGGTTGTCCGGTCATCGGACAAAGACAGGTGAACTCCGGCGCTTCGAACGAGATCTCGTAGTCGCGGTCGGGGTTGGGGTTGGGGAACGTCTCGAGTTTCTTGGTGGGCTTAGTCGCCATACGTTCGTCGTTCGTCGTTCGTCGTTCGTCGAAAAAGATCCACGACCAACGACGAACGACCAGCGACGAACGATTATCTCTTTGCTCCTGCGTGTCCGCCGCCGTACGCACCCAGCTTCTGATTCAGTTCCTTGATGCGCTCCTGGAGCTGGAGAATCTTCGCCTGCGCGTCGGAGCGGAGGCGCTCCATGTCGCCCTTCAGCCGCGCGATTTCGTCGTCCTTGGTCGAAGAGCTGCTCTCCTGCTGCGAGGCCTGATGCAAGCGGTCCTGCATTTCGCTGCGAAGGCTTTCCATCGCTTCATCCTTGTCGGCGAGACGCTGGCGCCACTGCGACTCCTGCTCTTCGTACAGGCGCTTGATCTCCATCAACTCGGTAATCTGCGAAAAGTCCGAATAGCTCGGAGCCACGGTTCCTCCCTCGCGCACCCGCTCCTCGA
>DASWBC010000444.1:0-1911 GCA_036390815.1 Gemmatimonadaceae bacterium | reverse complement strand
GTGTGGCGGGACCTGATTGGAGCAGCCTTCGTGGACGCCGGATTGGTCCAACAGAAGACCAATCCGACCCTTCCCCGCCGCAGGGCGGCCATAACTCCCGGGTTCGGGGTGCGGTACCACTCTCCTGTAGGCCCAATCCGTGCCGATATAGGCCTGAACCCCGGGACAACGGAGTCCCTCCCGGTTGTTACCGAGAACATTGTAAATGGCCAAAAGACGCTGGTCACCCTTCAACAGCACCGAACCTATTCGCCAACCAAAGGCGGGGGCATCCTCAACCGGATCGTCCTACACCTTTCCATTGGCGAAGCATTCTAACAAGTGGTGGTTTCGGCTCGTCGCAATTGTGGTGGTCGTGGTGCTGCTGCTGGTGGGCGTCGCCTATCTGATCACCAATAGCGACTGGGGTCGCGAGCGCGTCCGACGTTACGTCGTGGGGATAATTCAGGACAACAGCCACGGCATCGTCCGCATCGGCAGCGTATCCGGAAATCTCCTGCACGGAATCACGCTCCACGATGTCGTGATCACCGACAGCGCCCACGCTCCGTTCATCAAAGCGGATGAGATCTGGGCCAACTACAGCCTCGGAATTCTGCGCAGCAAGAGGATCGATTTGCGCGATGTGAAACTAGTCCGTCCATTCATCGTGATCGACAAGCAGCCGGGCGGAAAGTGGAATTACGATCGGATCTTTCCGCGCGACACGGTAACGCATGCCGGAGTGAAGCCGACCGGTTGGGGAACATGGATCCGCTTCAGCAACGCCACGGTGGTCAACGGCGATCTCACGATTCGATCCCCGTGGGACCCAGGCAACGTCGCGCCCGCCGAACGCGCCGACAAAATACGAGCCGCGCTGGGTCCGCAGGGAAGACTCAAGATTCTGCAGGTCGCCAACGGTTATCAGAAGGAGTCCAGCTTTCACAACATCAACGCATTGTTTCCGCTCGTGCGGCTCGAGGATCCCGCATACAAGACCCGGCTGATCGATGTCGCGGCCCTGAAGATGATCGCCGAGCCGTTCCGCCCTCCCGTTGCCGATGTAAGAGGTCTGACCGGCTCGTTCAATTTCACGAGCGATTCGATTTGGTGGAAGGGAGCGCGGGCGTCGTTTCCCGGCACGAAAGCGAGTGGCGACGGACGCTACTACATGGGATCGGGCGATTTGCATCTGCGTCTCCACGGTGATCCGGTGCGACCCGCCGACATTCGCTGGGCGATGCCAAACCTTCCCGAGGACGGATCGGGAAAGCTCGACTTCGGGCTGGACTGGACGGGCACCAAGAGCGTGTACCTCGCGCAGAGCATGGACGTGACGCTCGAGAAGTCGCACGTCACCGGAAAGATCGAGGCGACAGTCACGGACACACTCGCCTACCGCGATGCTAATTTGACTTTCGCCAATCTCGATACCCGCCTGCTGACGCGGCTCTTTCCGACGATGACATTCCCGCGGCCGCTGACGTTGACCGGGAAAGCGACATTCGATGGAGGAGAGCACTCGCTGAATGTGAATAGCGATGTGGTGGTGGATGATCGGCTCTCGGGGCGAAGCCACCTCGTTGCGGTCGGCGTGATGGGATTGTCGAAAGGAGTTTTTACCGCGCGGGATCTGCACGTGCGGATGCTGCCGCTGCAAATGAACCTGGCAAAGGCTCTCGCGCCCACGCTCAAGCTGGCCGGCACGATGACGGGCACCGCCACCTTGAACGGTTCCTCGGCGGCAATCATGACGGCACAGGGTGACGTCACCGAGGTCGAGAACGGAGCGGTAACGCACGCGACTGGTCGAGCAGCGATGCGCGCGCGCGGAATGCCGTGGTATGACGTCGATGCCACGATGCATCCGCTGGCGCTCGCGACGCTCGGGCGCTACATGCCGAGCGTTGGATTGATCGGCACCGCAAG
>DASWBC010000443.1:0-8641 GCA_036390815.1 Gemmatimonadaceae bacterium | reverse complement strand
GATCTCTATGGCGCGCTTCGGCTGTCCGCCTTTGCGGTACTCGTTCGCGAGCGGAGCGAAGTACCGACGGGGGTTCTCCTCGAATTTTTCCTGCAACTCCCGCAACCGGTCGTAATCCATCGCTTACCTCGGTTCAATCCTCAACAACTTCCCGGAACTTCGGTTTCACGCTTAAGTACCAACTGAAAGATGCAGCAATCTCCGCGTTCGCGCGACTTGCATCTCGGTCCCCCAAACTCATAGCTTACAAGGCTATACGCCATCTCGCCCCGGCGACCGGGGCCACCTCAATTCGTGTAAGGAGTAGTGCCCTTGCTGCAAGCAATGCGGGCCTCCGCAAAATACATCTGGATCATCATAGTCGTGCTGTTCGTCGGCGGCTTCCTCCTGGCGCAGACCTCGGGTCTGCTCGGCAGAGCACCGGTAACGAACACTACCCCCGTCGCGAGCGTCAATGGAGAGGATATCCTCGCCTCCGCGTGGTACCAGGTAACGCAGAATCTCGAGCAGGACGAGACTCAGCGCAGCACTCAACCGATCTCGCTCGACGAGAGACAGAGATTGATGGACCAGGCATTCGACCAGCTCGTGAGTGACGCCCTCCTCCGGCAGGAGTTCAGGCGCCGCGGCATCACGGTATCAGACGACGAAATTCTCCAGGCGGCACGCTATAGCCCGCCGCCGCAGCTGATGCAGGCTCCCGACCTGCAGACCGACGGGCAGTTCGATCCCGCAAAGTACCAGCGCTTACTCAACAGCCCGCTGGCAAAGCAGAATGGGCTCCTCCTCCAGCTCGAGCAGTACTACCGCTCGGAGATCCCGAAGGAAAAGCTCTACGACCAGGTCGCGACCGACGTGTACGTGTCGGACGAGCAGCTGTGGCGCCGCTTCCAGGACACACACGACACCGCGCAGGTGTCGTTCGTGGCGTTCGAGCCCGAGCGGATTCCCGACTCCGCCGCCCGCGTTAGCGACGACGAGGTGCGCGCGTACTACGACACCCACAAAAAGCTGTTCGACCGCCCCGGAACGGCAAAAGTTTCCGTCATCATCGTGCCACGATCGGTGAGCGCGGCAGATTCCGCCGCGGTTCGCGCGCACGCACTTGCGCTTAGGGCGAGAATTCTCGGCGGTGAGAAATTCGCGGATGTCGCGCGCGCGGAATCAGCCGACTCGGTGTCGGCCGCCAATGGGGGCTCGCTCGGCAAGGGCGCGAAAGGAAGATTCGTCGCGCCATTCGAGACGGCCGCCTATGCGCTCAAGACGGGCGAGATCTCGCAGCCGGTGCTGACGCAGTTCGGGTATCACCTGATCAAGGTTGATGCGCGGAAAGGGGACACACTGACCGTGAGCCATATCCTCCTTCACATCCAGCAGAGCGACTCCGCCGCATCGAAGACCGACCGCCGGGCGGACTCTCTGGCGCGCATGGCGGCGTCCACCGACCAGCCCGCGAAGTTCGATGAAGCGGCGCGCGCGCTCCAGATTCCGGTAATCAGGAGCACCGTGGTCGAAGGCAACACCATGACCGTGAATGGCCAGTACATCCCGAGCGTCGGCCCGTGGGCGTTCCAGGGTGCGAAGCCAGGCGAGACCAGCGAGCTGTTCGACGCGGAGGATGGCTACTACCTCGCGCGCCTCGATTCACTCACGCCCGGTGGAGCTCTCTCCCTCGACCAGGCGAAGCAGGACATCCGCAATTATCTGTTGCGGCAGAAGAAAGTCGACGCACTGATTCCGCAGGCGATGAACTACGCGAGGGTCGCGGCGGTCAGCTCCATGGAGCAGGCAGCGAAGCTCATGAACCTGCAGGTGGTCAGCACCAAGCCTTTCACGCGCGTCACCGGCGTGCAGGAGCTGGCGCAGGCTCCGGAGGCGGTTGGGGCGGCATTCACTCTGCCGCTTCACACGGTGGGCGAGCCGATTCGTTCGATCGGAGAGGTTGTGGTCGAGCGCGTCGACAATCGCATTCCCGCGAGCCGCGCGGCGTTCGAGACTCAGAAGGAATCGTTGCGCGCGCAGGCGCTGCAGCAGTTAAGGCAGTCGAGGGTTCGGGAGTTTCTTACCAATCTGAGAGCGGTGGCGAAGGTCGATGATAAGCGGAAGCAGGTTGAGGCGTCCTCGCGTCGCACCACTCAATAGGTCGCGACGCGCGACTCATAGCTTACGGCGATCATCCGAGATCGCACGTACGGCAACTGAACGTGGTGGGAGGTTTCAGAGGCGCAGGTGCCAGGTCTCAGGTCACGACGCCCGGACTTGTCTGCGTGGCGTTCGGGGCAAAACCATCACTCGAAGTTCGTGGCAGCCTCCCGAGCATCTTTTCACGCGCAGAGCAGTTAGTTAGTCGCGCGCGGAGGAAAGTCCGGGCGTAGTGACCTGGCAGTTGGCACCTACGCCTCTCTGACACCTCCCACCACGTTCAGTTGCAGTTGCCGTTAGGCGCCAGCTAGAGCAGCCTCTTCGGCGCGGGGCGCTCGGCTTCCTCTTCCGAGGCGCGGCGCCGCTCGAGCTCCGCCGACGTCAGCCTCGACTGGGTGTCCGAATCCAGCGGCGACTTCGTCTCCGAGGTGACTTCGCGCGTCGCCTCGTTGATGTTCTTCTTGAATTCCCTGATTCCCTTTCCCATCGAGCCCGCGATCTCGGGGATCCGCTTCGCTCCAAACAGAAGCAGGATCACCACCATGATTATCAAAAGCTCGGGGAACCCCAGATTGCCAAACATAGAAAACTCCTAGAAAAGCGAACGCGCTATGAGGTACGCCACGAGTACACCCAACAGGCTCAAAAGTGACACATCGAGCGCGACTGGGCCGAGGGCAAACTTGAGTATAACCAAATCAACGGGCAGCGGCCCAATAGCGGGGGTCACGCCCGTGGTGAAGAACTCCTTCGCCGCGCCTGGCGGCAGGAACCTGCGTCCCACCTGGGTCAGCAGCCCGCCGGTGATGAACCCCGCCGACAGAACGAGCGCATGAAAGAGCGCGCTTCGCCGGTTATGGCCGCGTGGTGGTGGCATTATGAATCTCTCTCCATGACATATGAAATTGACGCTGTGAGCGACCGCCGCGCTACGGTGTCCGGCAAATCCGCGAGCGCCTCACGAGCCGTTTCGGCGTACTCATTACCGCGCTCGCGCGCGTACTCGAACCCGCCGTTCTCATCGACGATCCGAGCGACGGAGGCAATGTCCTGGTCGCTCGCCGTCTCGCTTTCGAACAGTCGTTCGACTTCCCGCCGCGACGCGGGAGACATCTCGCGAAGCGCGTGGATGAGTGGGAGCGTAACCTTGTGCTCGCGCAGGTCGAGACCCGACGGCTTCCCGGTGGTTTCCTCCTCTTCGCGGTAGTCGAGCAGATCATCGGCGATCTGGAACGCCATCCCGAGATTTTCTCCGAAGTCCCCGAGTGCGTCGCGGTAGCGCCGCGCTCCTGACAGCGCTCCCAGCTCGCACGCGGTCCGCATGAGCGAAGCCGTCTTCGAGCGAATGAGATCGTAGTATTCGCGCTCGGTAAAGCGCAGCGGATCTGTGACCGCGAGCTGCCGCATCTCGCCCAGAGTCATCTCTGTTGACGCCCGCGTCAGCGCCCGGAGCGCCTCGAGATCGCCCAGCCCCACGAGGTGCGTGAGAGCGGTCGAGTACAGAAAGTCCCCCATGATCACCGAGATCTGGTGGCTGAAGAGCGCATTGACGGTCGGCATCCCGCGACGCAGCGCCGAGTGATCGACGGCGTCGTCGTGGACGAGTGTCGCGAGGTGAATCAGCTCCAGCGCGGCGGCGAGAGTGACGGCCTGCGGCTCGGGCTCTTCGGCGACCTCGCTCGAGAGCAGGAGCAGAGTGGGGCGGAACAGCTTGCCCCGCATTGCGAGCAGGTGCGCGCTCACCTGGCCGACGAGCGGCATATCGCTGGCGACGATGCGCCCCATCGCTTGCGACACGTCCTCGAGCTTGTCGCGGACCGGGAGCTGAATCGCCTGGAGCGTGACTCCACGGCGCGGCGTCACTTTCATCCTGAGGCGGTCCTGGGGTGCGGCCGACCTCACTTCGTGGCGGCCTTGGTCATCTGCTTGAGGCGCTTGCTCACATCGCGGAAGTCGATGTCGATCGCAAACACCCGCTGGTAGTACGCGGCGGCATCGCGCGCCTTCTTGCTCCCCTCGGACGCGAAGCCCAGGAGGTATAGCACGCCGATCAGATCCTCATCCTCCATTCCGGGCTCGCGCAGCGCGCGCCCGAGCACAGTGATGGCAACGTCGTGCTCGTTGCGCTCGATGAAGCACTGACCGAGCGCCTCGTAGGCGCGGATTCTCTGGGTCGCACCGCGCAGTGCCTTCTGGAATTCGGCGACCGCTTCGTCGATGAGGCCCATCTCCTTGTACGCGACGCCCAGATCGTAGTGACTGTCGAAATCCTCGTCGTCGACGTTGGCGGCGACGCCGGCCTTGAACTTCTCCAGCATGTCGGTGAAGTCGGCCTCCTCACCTTCCTTGCGGCGCTCGTCCTCCTGGGCGACCATGCGCGTCGAGCGCGGACCGCGCTCTTCGCGGAGCCAGTCCGCGAGGTCGACGAAATTGTCGTCGGAGCTTCGCTGCGCCGCGTTTTCCTTCGGGGTCGCCGCGCGCGGAACTTCGGTCTGCGGCGTGGGCTGGCGTGGCGCCGGCTTGGGCGAAGACGGTTTGGAGTTCGTAGCCTTGCGCATGAAGGGATTGACCGGAGGACGCTGCTGCTGCGACGACGGCTCCGGGCGCTGGGGAGTCTTGGGCTTCTTGAGCTTCGGTCGCGTCATCCGCAGCGGCTCGACCAGCTTCGGCTTGCTCGACTTTGGCGCGGAGCGCTCATCCTCTTGTTCCTCTTCTTCTTCCTCCGCCTCGTCGTGCTTCGCGGCCGGTGCCTCCTTTCTCGCCGGCGTCCTATTCGCCGTTCTGGGGGCTGGCCCGCGAGTCGGCTTCTGCTCGTGGACTTCGGGTTCCCGGGGTTCGTCCCGGGGTTCGTCCCGGTCCTCGTCGCCGTCGAGGTCGAGTGTCTCGTATTCCTGCGCTTCGGGCTCGGTCGACGTGCTCGCGTGGGACGACGCGGCGCTTTCCGGCGCCGGGTCGTGGATGAAGAAGCGATCGTCTTCGAGGACGTTGAGTCCGGCCAGCGGGTCTTCGTCCAGGAGAGGCTCACCCAATCCGGGCTCGGCGGGATTCAAGCCGGCTTCCGCCGAAACCAGTCCCTCGAGTCCAGACGACTCTAGGGGCGGTGCTTCGGGATCTATCACGAACGACGAAGGATCCGCCATGGATTCCAACCCTTCCAGCGGAGAGACCTCCAACTCGGGTAGCGACAAATCGAACGCCGGTTCGAGATCGCTGACAGGAGCGTCCGTCTCGACGCCGCTGACCGACGAACCAGTTTGGAGGCCGGCGATCTGCTCCGATTCGAACTCCAGAGTCGGCTCGAGGTCCGCGAGTGGCTCGAGATCAGGCAGCTCCTCGATGTCCGGCAGCTGCTCGAATTCCGGAGAAGGCCTCACGTGCGGCGGCGTGCGCGGCCGAGGCGGAGCGTGTGGCGCGAGCGCCGTTCCCTCGAATCCCTTGATCTTGGGCCGCGGCGATGTCGGCGACCCACCAACGTCGAGGAAAATGAGGCCGCCCTCCTCTCTCTTGACCGGCGTCTTTGACCGACGAGGCTCGACATTCGGATCCAGCGTGCGAATTCGCTGCACGGTCGCTTGCGCTTCGGCTGCTCGTCCCTCGGCGTCGAGTGATTCGTGGAGTATTTGCAGCTGTTCGATCGCCTCGGGGGCCTTCCCCGCCTTGGCGAGCTGGTCGGCGAGCATCAGCCGGATGTCGTCCTGTCCGGGACAAAGATCCGCGAATTCCTGGAGCGCCTTGAAGGCATCGGTCTCGCGTCCGGCGCGGTGCATCCGGTCGGCGTACTCCAGGAAATTCTTCTTGGCGTCGCTGTTGAAGCCCTTCTTGGCCGAGATCTTACCGAGCTTGTAGTAGATCTGGTGGCGCGCCGGGGCGTGGCGGAGAATCTTGTTGCAGAGGGCGATGGCGTTGTTCAGGTAGCCGCCCTCGGTATAGAGGTCCACCGCCTGCTCGTAATAGTTGACGGCCTGATCGGTCTTATTCAGACGCAGATTGAGGTCACCAACGCGGTTGTAGACGGTTACGTCGCGGTCGTCGTGCCCCTCGGTCTGCTCGATTATCTGAAGGTAGACCTCGAGCGCCTTGTCGTACTGCTTCTTCTGCTCGAATTCGGCAGCCTTTTTTTTCAGCTTGTCGACGTTGGACATTAAGGGCGCCGGGCAAAAAGGACTTACCCGGTAGGCACGGCCTCCGGGGGACGAACGTTCAAGTTACTTCCGCTTTCATAGGGGTGACAAGGCGCGCCAGCCTTCCACGACCCGACACAAAGACGTGCGCCGTACCAGTATGGCAACTCCCGCGCGTCGGTGATTGCGAAGAGCGCGAGATCGGCGGCAAAGCCCGGCGCAATCTGCCCGACCTCTCCCGCAATTCCCACCGCAGCCGCCCCATTTGCCGTCGCGGCAATGAGGACTTCCGCGAGGCTCATGCGTAGCTGACTCACACCGAGCGTTAACATCAATGGAAAGTTAACCGTTGGGGAGGTGCCGGGGTTGAAGTCGCTGGCGAGCGCGACCGCCGCACCGGCGTCGATCAGCGCGCGCGCGGGCGCCTGCTTGGCCTTGCCAAGAAAGAGCATGGTGCCGGGCAGAAGCGTCGCCACCGTGTCGGAGCTCGCGAGCGCTGCGATTCCGCTCTCGGAGATTGCGGCGAGATGGTCCGCCGATACGGCCCGCAGTGAGGCGGCGAGCTCCGCTCCGCCGCACGGCTTGAGCTCATCCGCGTGGATCTTGATGCCGAGTCCGGCCTGGCGCGACGCTTCGAGAATTCGGCGCGTCTCGTCGATCGTGAACACGCCTGGCTCGCAGAAGACATCGGCAAAGCGCGCGATGCCCTGCGCGACGACCTTGGGCAGAAGGGTCTTGATCAGAAGATCGATGAACTCGCCGCGCCGCGCTTCACTGGTGCGGTATTCATGGGGGATCTCATGAGCGCCGAGCCAGGTGGGGACGATGCGCATTGGTAGCCGCTCGGCAAGTCGCCCGATCACACGCAGAGCCTTCAGCTCGGCTTCCACCGAGAGGCCGTAGCCGCTCTTGATCTCGAGAGTGGTCGTTCCGTAGGAGGCCAGCTCTTTCACGCGCGTCAACGCGAGCTTGAACAGATCGTCCTCACTGCGCTCGCGAAAGTCGCGAACGGAAGCGTGGATTCCGCCCCCACGCTTCGCGATCTCCATGTAGTCGAAGCCCTCCGCGCGCAGCTCGTGCTCCTCGAACCTTGGCTTGCCAAACACTGCGTGGGTGTGCGAATCGACCAGGCCCGGAGTGAGCACCCATCCGTGGCAATCGACTACCTCCGCGTCCGGATAGGCGTGTTGGAGATCGCGCGCCGCGCCGATCATCGCGATGCGTCCGTTGCTGACGGCGATCGCGGTGTTCGTCAGCATGCCGGCGTCGCGCATCTCCTTTCCTTTTCGGGCTCGGGCGGGGCCGGCGCAGGTGACGATCTGCGCTGCGTTGACGAAGAGGAGGTCCTTCAAGAATCAGCCATCCGGAGATTTGCGAGAATGGTTGACTGCAACTTATGACTACCGGCCGGGGGCTTTCGGCGGACCGGCTCGGGGCTGCGTGCTGGCCGTTCCTGTTCGCGACTTACGCACAGGGGGGCGAGGAAAGTGATGATGGCCTTAGGTGAAGCGTTGCTGCTACGCACACTGAAGTGCCCTTCAATTGTTGTCGCAAACCCCTGCGCGAGTTCGCGCGCACCAAACAGCCCGCCCGGAGCCAACGGCCGGCCCGCGATCAGCCCTCGGCCGGTAGTCGTAAGTTGCAGTTTCCTCAGGATAACCCCACCAGCGGCTTAGGTGACGCCATCACGTCGCGTACCCGCGAAAACCGGAGCGGAGCCTGCGCCTCGCCACGACAGGCGTAGAAGCAGGCGTTGCAGTCGATTGGCTCGTACTTGCGGAACTCGGTCCAATGGAAGTCGGTTGGAAAGTCCGGGCACCGCTTCACTCGGCCGAGCGGGTCGATGTGAATGGTCCGCATTCCGGAGCGGCAGGGTTCTGTGACTTCCCCCCGGACGTAGCGGGGGATTTGCTCCAGGTAGTAGTCCGAGTTGGTGATGACTCCGCGCGTCTTCCGCTTGAATGCGAGCAGCTCCCGCACCGTCTCCTCGAGCTCGCGCGCCTGGGCGCGCTCGATGAGGCCGTCGGTGTTGCCGTTCTTCGCGTCGGTGTAACAGCTGAAGTTGACTCCACAATCCAGCTCGCGCGCACGCCGCACGATCGGCATCAGCTGGTCCAGATTGTCGCGCTTGATCACCGTGTTGAAGCGGATGCCCGTGATCCCGATTTCACGCATGCGTGGAATCGTGCGCATGATCTTCGCGCTGAGTCCGGGGATTCCGCGCGCCTGGTCGTGCCGTTCGTCGAGAAAATCCAGCGAGATGTTGAACTGGTTGATACCTGCTTTCCAGAGCGAGCGCGCACGCTCGGGCGAGAGCATCCCGCCATGGGTGAGCAGCGTCATGTACTTGAAGCGGACTGCGCCGTTGACCCCCGCGA
>DASWBC010000442.1:0-3832 GCA_036390815.1 Gemmatimonadaceae bacterium | reverse complement strand
CTGCTCCGCGGAGGCGGAGCTCTTCGCACCGGCCGGCCCAAACATCACCGCTGCCCGTTTCGACCTGATCCAGTACGCAGCCCAGATGACGCCGAAAAGCGCAAGTCTGAGATTTGAGGTAGCGGCCTTGTTGATCTCGCCCTCCACATCACTCGCGAACGCTTTCCCGAGTTTCGCGCCAATCTGACCCGCCATCCCGCTGGAAAAAACCAGGTCGAGCACGCCATAGATGGCGAGGGATGTGAGGACAAAGGCGAAGTAGAGGGGAGTTTCCGGCCTGCGCCTCACGACCAGATAGAGTCCCAGCGCGAATGCAGTGAGCTGGAATATGTGCGCCGCTGATTCGAGCATCAGCACCGGACGCGCGTATGATATCACGTCGTCGAGCATCCAAACTCCGGCACCAACCTGGTCGCCGACCTCGCGCACCGTTATCAGCATATAAGCCCCCACGAGTCCCACACCCAGCAGATGCCAGAGCATCCAGCCGCCAACTCCCGAGAGAGACTTGGTTTCGGATTCCGATGGGAGAGGGTCGTGAGACAGCCGCCAAACCCACCAGCGTTCCTGATATTTTTTCGCCAGGGACAGCAGAGCGATGACTGCGCCGACTCCGAGGACGATCACGGCGAAAAGCAGGATTGTTTTGGACGGATTTGGCTGCGGAGCGAGCGTCCACGTGCCCGTTTGGCCTTCAGAAGCACCGCCCAATATCGAATACTGACCACCGAGCGTACCACTACCGGTCGCAGGCGAGTGCCACCTGATCGTATCGCCTTTGGTGGAGATGGAGACGAGGATAATCGAATCGGGATGCGCAAAACTGTAAACGATGCCCGAGCCGTTCAGTGGCGCGTCAATTCGCAGCCACCCGATCGAGATTGTGTCGGTTCGCTGAAAGAGCGAGAGCTCGATCCGCACCGGTGAGGCGGGCAGTCGAGCGTTGGTCGCGGTCCCGATGTACCGCAGCGGGGCTTGTCCGCTCGCCAGGCGGGGGATCGCGAGCGCGGCGAGGGCAATCACGCGCAAGAGAAATCTCATGAGGGCTTCCGCAAATAGGGTTGGACGGGGCAACAGGATCTGCGTGGCCACAAGGTCATCAGTTCGGACACAATTGCAATAGGGAATCACCGCCAGCCACTTTGTGGCGCCCCTGGGATATCGCCCTTGCCGACGGGAGATGATCCTCGTCTCGGTGGACGTTGACCTTGATTCCCGGGACATCCATCTTCGTCTCACCTCGAGCCCCGCAAATCATGCTGATCGGCCTCCTGATCTTTGTCGTCGTTCTCGTACTGCTGTTCGTGTTCATGTACAACCGGCTCGTCTCGCTTCGGGTCCGCGCCCAGAACGCGTGGTCCGACATCGACGTCCAGCTGAAACGCCGAGCTGATCTCGTCCCCAACCTGGTCGAGACAGTCAAAGGCTACGCCGCGCACGAGCGCGGAACTCTCGATGCGGTAACTCAGGCGAGAACGAAAGCAGTCGCCGCGCAGAGCGCCGGCCCCGCCGCGCGCGCCCAGGCCGAGGGCGAGCTCACGACCGCGCTGCGCGGACTCACTGTGGCGGTGGAAGCGTACCCGCAGCTCCAGGCGTCCGGCGGATTCCGCGATCTCCAGGCACAGCTCGCTACCATAGAAGAGGCTGTCCAGAATTCGCGGCGCTACTACAACGCCGTCGTGCGCGATCTCAATACGGCGATCTCGACGATTCCGTCAAACCTCGTCGCCGGTCCCATGGGTTATCACGAGCTCGAGTTCTTCGAGGCCTCGGCCGGCGAGCGCGAGCTGCCGAAGGTCAGCTTCTAACCACGTCGCGATTCCCTTCTCCGTCATTATGAGGGCGAGCAGGCGGACGCTGCTGCTCGTCGGCGCTCTCGTCGTCTCGCTAGCACCCCGCGCGAGCGCGCAGGGACGCTCGATCCGCATCCGTAACTTCGATGCGCTTCTCACCGTTCACGCCGACGGATCGCTCGATGTCACCGAGCAGCTGACCATCGGCTTCACTGGCCAGTGGAACGGAATCGTCCGCGACCTGTCGCTGCAGCACAACACGGCGCAAGGCCGCGCGACCAAGCTCGACATCAAGCTCGGCAACATCACGGACGGAAGCAGCGGCGAGCGGCTCCGCGTTGAAGAGGAGAGCAAGAACAACGGCTGGACGCTCGGACTCAAGATCTACATTCCCGGCGCGAGCGACGCGGACCGCACCATCTTCATCCGCTACCGCGTTGCCAATGCGATTCGCTTCTATTTTGCAAACGGCAACGAGGGCGCCTTCGACGAGCTCTACTGGAACGTTACCGGCAACAACTGGTCGATGTTTATCGACAGCGCTCATGCTCGCGTCATCCTCCCCGATGGAGTGATACCCACGCGCACCGCGGTCTACACGGGCGCGAGAGGCTCCGTCGCCAGGGACGCCAGGATCGAGAAGAGCGGCAGCAGCGTCGACTTCACCATGCTGCGTGGGCTGTATCCGTACGAAGGAATGACCATCGGTGTCGGCTGGCCGCCCGGACATATCAGCTCGCGGCCGAGCGAAGGAAGTGAGCGCCTGGCCGAGCTGCTAATGTGGTGGCCACTGCTGATCCCTCCGATTGTTTTCATGCTTGCATTCAAGGCGTGGGATAAGCGCGGGCGCGATCCCAAAGAAGGATCCATCGACGTCCGGTATGAGCCAGACAAAGGAGCGTCCCCAGCCGAGCTCGGCACGCTCGTCGACAATGAAGCGGACATGCAGGACATCACAGCCACGCTCGTCGATCTCGCGGTGCGTGGATTCGTCAAAATCGAAGAGATTACCGAGAGCCATCTTCTCGGTCTGAGCAAGAGCACCGATTACATCATCCATATCATTCGTGCCCGCTCGGAATGGAGCGGACTCAAGAAACACGAGGAGCTTTATCTTTCGACGCTCAGCAACGCCGCGCCCGACGGAGACCAGGTCAGGATCTCCGAGCTCAGGAACAAGTTCTACACCTCCCTGCCATCCATTCGGAGCGCGATTTACGAAAGCCTTGTCTCGAGCGGCGACTACCTCGAGCGTCCCGACAAGGTCAAGGAAAGGTGGGTCGGCCTTGTTGTTCTGAGTGGCTTGGTGGGAGTCGGCCTCACCGCGCTCACGCGAAAGTTCATGTGGGTGAATGTCTCCCTTGCCGCCGTGATCGCGGCCGGCGTGTTGAGCACGCTGATCCTGGTAATCTTCTCACAGATCATGCCCGCCCGCACCACCGCCGGGGCCCGCGCCCGCGAGGCCGCACTCGGCTTCAAGGAATTCCTGAGCAGAGTGGAGGAGGAGCGGTACAAGAAGATGATCACGTCGCCCGAGATGTTCGAGCGCTTCCTCCCATACGCGATGGCGTTCGGTGTGGCAGACAAGTGGGCGAGAGCGTTCGAGGACATGTACCGCGAGCCGCCGACCTGGTACGTGGGAGGAACGGGGCAGTTCAATGCCGTGAGCTTCTCGCAAAGCATCAACAGCATGTCGAGCGCGGCGGCGAGCAGCATGTCGTCCAGTCCCAGCTCGTCGGGATCGGGGGGTGGTGGGTCGAGCGGGGGTGGGAGTGGAGGCGGGGGTGGGAGCGGGTTCTAGGTGTTCCAACGGATCACCGGCGCGACCTCGGGGATGACACGAAACCGACATCATAGGCGTATGAAGCCGGCATCCAGAGTGATATGAAATCGACATTTGCTGACAAGGAATAGGCATCGCACCACCTCCCAGACCTGTCCAGCTTAGGGGTAAAGCCGGAGAGTCTATGGATGCGAATCGGTCAGCTGATCTGATCTGGGCTTGTTTCGCCGATCCGGACAACGCGTGAGAGTAGCGA